>DAHVAJ010000029.1 GCA_027314705.1 Acidimicrobiaceae bacterium | reverse complement strand
CCGGGGCTACATCACGCCGGTCGGCCGCGCCCCCGGGCCGGGCCAGGCCGTCCTGTACGCCACCACCGACGCCTTCCTCGAGCGGCTCGGCCTCGACCGGCTCGACCAGCTCCCGCCGGTCGAGGACCTGCTGCCCGGCCCCGAGGTCCTCGTCGAGCTCGAGGACCAGTTGCGCCCGACCGGCGATGCCTGAGGCCGGTCCGGCCGGCGATGCCTGAGGCCGGTCCGGCCGGCGAACGTCTCCAGAAGGTCCTGGCCCGGGCCGGTGTCGGTTCGCGCCGGGTGTGCGAGGAGCTCATCGCCGACGGGCGGGTGACGGTCAACGGCGAGGTCCCCGTGCTCGGGCGCCGGGTGGACACGGCCACGGACCGCATCGAGGTCGACGGGGTGCCCCTGCCCGTGCGACCCGGGCTCGTCCACTACCTGGTGAACAAGCCGGCCGGGGTGGTGTCGACCGCCGAGGACACCCACGGCCGGCCCACGGTGGTCGCCCTGGTCCCCTCCGAGCCCCGGGCCTTCCCGGTCGGGCGGCTGGACCAGGACTCCGAGGGGCTCCTCCTCCTCACCAACGACGGGGAGCTCACCCACCGCCTGACCCACCCCTCCTTCGGCGTGCCCAAGGAGTACCTGGTCGAGGTGGAGGGAGTGCCCACCCCGGGCGAGGTGCGCCGGCTGCGCGAGGGGGTCGTGCTCGACGACGGGCCGACGGCGCCGGCCCGGGTGGCCGTGGTCGCCCCCTCGGTCCTGCGCATCGTCCTCCACGAGGGCCGCAACCGCCAGGTCCGCCGCATGTGCGACGCCGTCGGCCACCCCGTCCGGCGCCTGGTCCGGACCCGCATCGGGCCGCTGGCCGACCCCTCGCTGGCCCCGGGGGCCTGGCGCCTGCTCGCCGTGGACGAGGTGCGGGCCCTGGCCGCCGCGGCCCGGCCGGTGACCGTGGCCGGGCCGGGGGGCGACGACCCAGGGCCGGGGGGCGACGACCCGACGCCGGGCGGCGGCCCGGCCCCTGGATAACATGCCTGCCTGATGCCCCCCGCCCTCCGCGCCGTGCGCGGCGCCACCACCGTCGACGCCGACACCCCCGAGCAGATCACGACCCGGGTCACCGCGCTCCTCGGCGCCATCCTCGAGCGCAACGGGCTGGCCGAGGACGACATCGTCTCCATCCTCTTCACGGCCACCGACGACATCGTCTCGATGTTCCCGGCCACGGCGGCCCGCACCATGGGGCTCGGGGCCGTGCCCCTCATCTGCGCCCGCGAGCTGGCCGTGGTCGGGGCCGTGCCCCGGTGCCTCCGGGTCATGCTCCACGTGACGACCGAGCGGCCGAGGGACGAGATCCGCCACGTCTACCTCGAGGGGGCCCAGGGGCTCCGTGACGACCTCCCCGGCTGAGCGGACCCCGCTCGGCGGGCGCGTCCCGGGACGGGCCACGGTGATCGGCACCGGGCTCATCGGGGGTTCGGTCGGGATGGCCCTGCGCGCCCGGGGCTGGCACGTCGCCGGCGTCGACGCCGCCCCCGGCGTGGCCGCCCGGGCGGTGGCCCTCGGGGCCCTCGACGTCGAGGGCGAGGACCGCACCGCCGACCTGGTGGTGGTGGCCACCCCGGTGCGGGTCACGGCCGGGGTGGTCCGGGCCGTGCTCGACGGCGGCGGGTGGAACCCGGCGGCCGTGGTCACCGACGTGGGCAGCGTGAAGGGCCCCCTGGTGGCCGCGGTCGATGACCCCCGCTTCGTCGGCGGCCACCCCATGGCCGGCTCCGAGCAGGTCGGCGTGGACGGTGCCTCGGCCGAGCTCTTCGTGGGGGCCACCTGGGTGCTCACGCCGACGGCCACCACCGACCCCTCGGCCTACGCGCTCCTGCGGTCGGTGCTGGCCGACGTCGGGGCCGACGTGGTCGCCCTGGAGGCGGCCGAGCACGACACCCTGGTGGCCGTGGTCTCCCACGTGCCCCACCTGGCCGCGGCCACCCTCATGGCCCTGGCCGACGACCTGGCCGAGGAGCACCGGGCCCTCCTGCAGCTGGCCGCCGGGGGGTTCCGGGACATGACCCGGGTGGCGGCCGGCCAGCCGTCGATCTGGCCGGACATCTGCGAGGACAACGCCGAGGCCATCGTGGCCACCCTCGACCTCCTGGTCACCGCCCTCGGGGACATGCGCCGGCGGGTGGCCGGCCGCGACCACGCCTCGCTGCTGGCCGTCCTCGACCGGGCGGCCACCGCCCGCCGGGCCCTCGGGGAGCGGGCGCCCCGACCCGACGAGCTGGTCGAGGTGCGGGTGCCCGTCGAGGACCGGCCCGGGGCCCTGGCCGTGCCGGTGGTGCTGGCCACCGAGCTCGGGGTCAACCTCGTCGACCTGGAGATCGCCCACTCGGCCGAGGGCGACCGGGGCGTGCTGGTCCTGGTGCTGGCGGCCGCCGCCGCCCCGGCCTTCGCCGCCGCCCTGGCCGAGCGGGGCTACCGCTCGAGCACCTCGGCGGTGGGGCCCTCGCGATGAACGGACCGGACGGACCGGACGGACCGGCGACGGACGGACCGGACGGACCGCCGGTCGACCGGCTCGAGGTGCCCGGGGGCCGGCCGCTCCGAGGCACGCTGGCCGTCCCCGGGGACAAGTCCATCTCCCACCGGGCCCTCCTCCTCGCCGCCCTGGCCGAGGGGACCTCCACCCTCACCGGGCTCTCGACCGGGGACGACGTGGTCCGCACGGCCCGGGCCGTCGCCGCCCTCGGGGCCGACGTGACCACCGGGCCCGGAGGGACGGCCACGGTGACCGGGGGCCGGGGCCGCCTGGCCGCGCCCTCCGGCGTGGTCGATCTCGGCAACTCGGGCACGGGCATGCGCCTCCTTTGCGGCGTGGCCGCCACCCTTGCGGGCACCACCCGGCTGACCGGCGACGCCTCGTTGCGGTCGCGCCCCATGGACCGGGTGGCCGAGCCCCTGAGCCGGATGGGGGCGCGGGTGGCCGGGGAGGGGGCGCGGTGCCTCCCCCCGCTGGCCGTCACCGGGGGGGCCCTCTCCGGCATCGACTACACGCCGCCCATGGCCAGCGCCCAGGTCAAGTCGGCCGTCCTCCTGGCCGGCCTCGACGCCGACGGCGAGACCGTCGTGCGCGAGCCGGTGGCCACCCGGGCCCACACCGAGGAGATGCTGGCCGAGGCCGGGGCCGACATCACCGCCGCGCCGTGGGGGGCCGGGCGGGTGGTCCGCCTCCGGCGCAGCCGCCTGCGGCCGGGCCACCGGGACGTGCCCGGCGACCCCTCCCAGGCCGCCTTCTGGGTGGTGGCCGGCACCGTGGTGCCCGGCAGCCGGATCACCGTCGAGGGCGTCCACCTCGGGGCCGGCCGGACGGGCTTCCTCGACGTGCTCGCTCGCATGGGCGCCCGCCTCGAGGTGGAGGGGGCGACCGGCGGCACCGGCCGGATCACCGCGTCGACCACGCCCCTGCGGGGCACCGTGGTCGAGGCGGCCGAGATCCCCTCGCTCGACGAGGTCCCCGTCCTGGCCGTGGCGGCGGCCGTGGCCGTGGGCCCGACCCGCTTCCGCGACGTGGGCGAGCTCCGGGTGAAGGAGTCGGACCGGCTGGCCGGCACCGTGGCCCTGGTGCGGGCGTTCGGCGGCGGGGCCGAGGCGGACGGTGAGGACCTGGTGGTCGCCGGGGGCGCCCGACTGGTCCCCGGACGCCTCGACGCCGCGGGCGACCACCGCATGGCCATGGCCGCGGCCGTGGCCGGTGCCGCCTGTGGCGGCGGCGCCACCGTGGTGACCGGCTGGGCGGCCGTGGCCACCAGCTACCCGGGCTTCGCCCGCGCCCTCGACCGGCTGGTGGCCGGAGGCGCGCAGCGGTGACGGACCGGCGCCGGGGTCCGGCCCGGGCGGTGCTGGTGGCCATCGACGGGCCGGCCGGCTCGGGCAAGTCCACGCTGGCGCGGGCCCTGGCCGAGCGCCTCGGGGTCGAGCGGCTCGACACCGGGGCCATGTACCGGGCCGTGGCCTGGGCGGTCCTCCGCGACGGCGCCGACCCGGCCGACGGCGCGGCGGTGGCGGCGGCGGCCGGCGCGCTGGCCCTCGAGGTGGGGGAGCGGGTGGTGGCCGACGGCACCGACGTCACCGAGGCCATCCGCGGCCCCGAGGTGGGCGCGGCGGTCTCGGTGGTGGCCGCCCACCCGGCCGTGCGCGACGTGCTGGTCGGGCGCCAGCGGGCGTGGGCCGCGGCCCGGGCCGGCGGGGTGGTGGAGGGTCGCGACATCGGCTCGGTGGTCTTCCCCGACGCCGACCTGAAGCTCTACCTGACCGCCGACCCGGACGTGCGGGCGGCCCGGCGGGCCGAGGAGGGGGCGGTCGCCCTGGCCCGGCGGGACCGGCTCGACCGCACCCGGGCCGCCTCGCCCCTCGAGGTGCCGGCGGGGGCCCGGGTGGTCGACACCGGGGCGCATAGCGTGGAGGAGATCGTGGAGGAGGTGCTCGGGTGGCTGTGAGCCAGCGGGACGACGGCGGCAGCGGGCCGGAGGCGGCCGGGGTCGAAGACGTGCGGGTCGACACCCGCTTCACCCCCCTCTACCGGGTCCTGCGGCTGCTCGTCCACCTCATCAACCGCCTCTACTTCCGGACCTCGCTGGGCGGGACCGGGCGGGTGCCGGCCGAGGGTCCGGTCATCGTGGCCCCGGTGCACCGCTCGTTCATCGACTTCTTCGTGGCCTCGGAGGTCACCGGGCGCAAGCTCCACTACATGGCCAAGGACAGCCTGTGGCACAACGGTCTGCTGGCCCGGATCCTGCCCTCCATCGGGGCCTTCCCCGTCCACCGCGAGTCGGCCGACCGCGAGGCGCTGCGCCGGGCCCAGCAGGTGCTCGAGGCCGGCGAGGTGCTCATCCTCTTCCCCGAGGGGGAGCGCCGGGTCGGGCCGGTGGTGAGCGACCTCCACGAGGGGGTGGCCTTCCTCGCCGCCCGCACCGGGGCCACGGTGGTGCCCGTGGGCATCGGGGGGTCGGCCACGGTCATGCCCAAGGGGCAGCGGGTCCCGCGGCCCCGCCACATCCACCTCGAGGTGGGCGAGCCCCTGGCCCCACCCGGGCAGTCGGCGACCGGCCGGGTGCCCCGCAGCCGGATCCACGCCCTGACCGTGGAGCTGACCGGGGTGATCCAGGCCCTCTACGACCGGGCCGTCGAGGTGGCCGGCCGCTACTGAGCCCGGCCACCGCCGGCCGCCCCGGCAGAGGCCCGGCGGAAGCTCAGCGGTGGCGGCCGGAGAGCGTCACGCGGGCCCAGGTGGTGACGATGACCCGGGCGTAGGCCAGGCCGAAGACGAGGTTGCCGCCCTTCTTCGAGGCGCCCGAGGCCCGCGGGTGCCACCGGGTGGGCCGCTGGGTGATGCGCCACCCGCGGCTGGCCGCCACGATGACCACCTCGGCCGTCTGGTACTGGTCCTGGACCAGGCGGGGCACGAGGTCGTCCAGGACCTCGATCCGGAAGGCCCGGTAGCCGTTGGACGAGTCGGTGAGCTGCTGGCCGGCGATGCGGTTGAGGGCCCAGGCGTAGAGGCGGACCCCGGCCCGGCGGAACCGGTCGGTGGTGCGGTCCTCGCCGAGCACCCGGGAGGCGATGACCAGGTCGGCCGTGCCGTCGAGCAGCGGCTCGAGCATGGTGGGGAGCTCGGCCGGGTCGTTCTGGCCGTCGGCGTCCAGGGTGACCACGTAGCGGGCACCGTGGGCCGAGGCCAGCTCGTAGCCGAGCCGGAGCGCGGCCCCCTGGCCGAGGTTGACCGGCAGCACGCAGGTGGCCACGCCCGCGTCGCGGGCCACCCGGGCCGTGCCGTCGGCGCCGCCGTCCACCACCACCAGGGTGGAGACCTCGAGCTCGCCGACCAAGGTGGGCATGGCCTTCAGCACCGCCCCGATGTTCTCCTCCTCCTGGTAGGCAGCGATGAGGGCCACCACCGGGCCGAAGTTGAGGTGGGGCTCCTCGGCCTCGAGCCCGGCCCGGGCCGCCTCGATGGAGAAGCGCACCAGCTGGAGGTTGCGGCGGTGCTCGCGGCTGTCGGGCCGGCTCAGCCAGCGGTGGCGTTGGGTGGCGCCCATCAGAACCTGCGGGGCCGGGCGAAGACGGCCCGCACCTTGGGCTCGAAGTGTCCGAGCGTCTCGGTGGGGTACTCGGGATCGAAGCTCACCTGGTCCCACTCGTCGGCGAACCGCTCGGCCAGCGCGTACCAGGGCTCGTCGCGGTGGAGGTCCCGCAGGTTCGGGTCGAGCTGGAAGTGGTGGTAGTAGTGCCGGCCCTGGAAGTCCTGGTGGAACTCGATGGCCGCGGCCACCTCGGGGCGGACGTAGGGCCGGAGGATCTCGGCGGCGATGCGGGGGTGGTTGGCCACCGAGACGGCCTTGCCCACGTCGTGGCAGAGCGAGGCCACCACCAGCTCGTCGTCGGCCCCGGCCCGCTCGGCCCGGGTGGCCGTCTGGAGGGAGTGGGTGAGCTGGTCCACGGCGAACCCGTCGACCACGTCGGCCAGGGACTCGAGCAGGGCGAGGACCCGGCCGGCCACCCGGTCCTGGTTGGCGGCCGTCTCCCGCCCGATGACGGCCCACTGCTCGGCCGTCGAGGCGTCCATGGCGGTGAAGGTGTCCGGGGCCGGGGTCCTCATCGGTCCATTGTCGCGCCGATCAGGCGGACGTCGCCGCCGGCAGGTCGGCCAGCCGGGCGAGCACGTCGGCCGCGGCCGACGAGCGGTCGTCGGCCAGCGCCGGGGTCCCGGCGGCACCGTCGGTCGCCCCCGTCGGGACGGCGTCGAGCAGGCCCAGGGCGGCCTCCAGGCCGCGGAGCAGCTCGCGGAGCTCGGGCGGGGGAGGGAAGTACTCCTCCTCCACGGTGACCGCCGCCTCGAAGGTCCCGCCGGTCGGGGCCAGGCGGGCCACCACCGCCTCGACCAGGGCCTCGGGGGCCGAGGCCCCGGCAGTCACGCCCACCGTGCCGGTGAGGTCGTCGGGCAGCTCGGAGGCGTCGTTCACCCGCACGACCCGCGGACAGCCGAAGGTCCGGGCCACGTGCTCCAAGGCGACGGTGTTGGACGAGTTCTCCGAGCCGATGACGACCACGGCGTCGGCCTGGCCGGCCAGGGCCTTGAGGGCGGCCTGCCGGTTGGTGGTGGCGAAGCAGAGGTCGCTCCGGTTGGGCATCCACAGCTCCGGGAAGCGGGCGCGGGCCCGGTCGACGATGCCGGCCCACTCGTCGTGGCTGAGGGTGGTCTGGGCCAGGAGGGCGACCCCGGGGGCGTCGGGCCCAGAGGGGACGTCGTCGAGGGCGTCGACGTCCTCGACCCGCTCGAGCAGGCGGACCGCCCCGGGGGCCACGGCCATGGTGCCCACCGCCTCCTCGTGGCCCTGGTGGCCGACGTAGAGGACGGTGTAGCCCTTGGTGGCCCGGACCTTGAGCTCGTGGTGGACCTTGGTGACGAGGGGGCAGACGGCGTCGACCACGACTCGGCCCCCGGCCCGGGCGGCGGCCACCACCTCGGGGGCGGAGCCGTGGGCCGAGAGCATGAGGGGCGCCCCCTCGGGCACGTCGGCCACGTCGTCGACGAAGACCACGCCCTGGGCCCGGAACCCGTCGACCACGTGCCGGTTGTGGACGATCTCGTGGTAGCAGTAGACCGGCGGCTCGAAGACGCGGACCATCCAGGCCAGCGCTTTGATGGCCTTCTCCACCCCGGCGCAGAAGCCACGGGGCTCGGCCAGCAGGACGCGGTCGACGGGCACCCCTCCAGGGTAGCGACCGGCCGGCGTCGCCCGGAGCGGACGGAGCGGGGGGAGCGGGTAGCCTGGGGCCATGTCGGCGCCCCGTGCGACGACGGCGCCCACGGTCGTCGCCGTCACCCCGTCGTCTCCGGCGGCGCGTGCCGGGCTCCGGGTCGGCGACGACCTCGTCCGTCTGAACGGCCGCGCCCCCCGCGACGTCATCGAGTACCACCTCCTCGCCGACGAGCCCGAGCTGGACCTCCTGGTCCGGAGGGCCGGCGTCGGCGAGCCGTTCGTGACCGCCGTGCGCAAGGGGGCCGGCGAGCCCCTCGGCGTCGAGGTGTCCTCGGCCGTCTTCGACCGGGTGCGGACCTGCGACAACCACTGCGCCTTCTGCTTCATCCACCAGCTCCCCAAGGGCATGCGCCGCAGCCTCTCGCTGAAGGACGACGACTACCGGCTCTCCTTCCTCTACGGCAACTTCACCACCCTCACCCGCTTCACCGAGATGGACCTCGAACGGGTGGTCACCGAGCGGCTGAGCCCGCTGTTCGTCTCCCTCCACGCCACCGACCCGGCCACGCGGGCCGGGCTCCTGCGCAACCGCCGGGGCGCCACCAGCCTCCGCTGGCTCTCGGCCCTCCTGGCCGCCGGCATCGAGGTCCACGGCCAGATCGTCGTCTGCCCGGGCCAGAACGACGGCGCCGTCCTGGAGGACACCCTGGCCGGTGTGCTCGACGCCTACCCCGGCCTGGCCACCGTGGCCTGCGTCCCGCTCGGGGTCAGCCGGTTCTCGACCGAGGCGGCCCTGCGGCCCCACACCGCCGCCGAGGCCGCGGCCGTCTGCGACGCCGTCCACGAGTGGCAGGGGATCTTCCTCGGCGCCCTCGGCCGCCGCATGGTCTACTGCGCCGACGAGTACTACCTGCTGGCCGGACGACCCTTCCCGCCGGCCGCCGAGTACGACGGCTTCCCCCAGCACGAGAACGGCCTGGGCATGGCCCGGGCCTTCGAGGCCGCCTTCGGGGGCGACGAGCGGGCCGCCCTCGGCGTGCGGCCCGGGTTCTTCGCCGCCGTGGACGGGGCGCCCGCCGCCGGCTACCGGGCCCCCCGCCTGCCCGGCCGCCGCCCCGCCCCTCGGGCGGGCGCCGACGCGCCGGTGGCCGTCCTCACCGGGGAGTACGGCGCCGCCGTGCTCGGGCCCCTCGTGGCCTCCCTCGGCCGCCCCGAGGTGCGGATCGTGCCCGTGGCCAACCGCTTCTTCGGCGGCAACATCGGGGTGGCCGGCCTGCTCACCGGCACCGACCTCGCCGCCGTGCTGGCCGACGAGCCCGAGGGCCACCGCTACCTCCTGCCCGACGCCTGCCTCTCCGAGGGCCGCTTCCTCGACGACACCACCCTCGACGACCTGCCGCGCCCGGTCGAGGTGGTCCCCACCGACGGCCGCTCGCTGCGCCGGGCGCTCGAGGGCGCGCCGTCGGGGGCGCCGCGGGTGCCCGTGACCCTCGGCGGGTCGCGGTGAGCCCGGCCGCGGGGCGCCGGCTCCCGCTGGTGGTGGTGGCCGGACGGCCCAACGTGGGCAAGTCGACGCTGGTCAACCGCATCGTGGGCCGCCGGGCCGCCGTGGTCGAGGAGCGGCCCGGCGTGACGAGGGACCGCAAGGAGCTCGACGCCGAGTGGACGGGCCGCGCCTTCACCGTGGTCGACACCGGCGGGTGGCTGGCCAGCGACGACGCCCTCGACGCCCAGGTGAGCGCCCAGGCCGAGCGGGCCATCGCCCAGGCCGACCTGGTGCTCCTGGTCGTCGACGCCACCGTCGGGCCGACCGAGGACGACGTGGCCGTGGCCCGGGTGCTCAAGCGTTCGGGCCGGCCGGTGCGGGTGGTGGCCAACAAGGTCGACTCCTCCCAGCGCGAGCCCGACGCCTGGGCCGCCCTCTCGCTCGGCCTCGGGGACCCGTGGCCGGTGAGCGCCCTCCACGGTCGGGGCACCGGCGACCTGCTGGACGACGTGGTGGCCGCCCTGCCCGACCCGGACGAGCCGGAGGCGGCCCCCGAGCCCGACGGCGGCCCGGCGCCCGCCGGGGCGTCCGACGGCGGCACGGTGTCCGCCGGGGCGTCCGAGCGCGGAGCGACCGAGCCCGGGGCCCCCGGCGACGGCGTGCCCCGGGTGGCCCTGGTGGGCCGGCCCAACGTGGGCAAGTCCACCCTCTTCAACCGCCTGGTGGGTGACGAGCGCTCGATCACCCACGACGCCCCGGGGACGACCCGCGACGCGGTGGACACGGTGGTCGAGACCCCGGAGGGCACGGTGTGCTTCGTGGACACGGCCGGCATGCGGCGCCGGTCGAAGACCGAGCGGGGGACCGAGTACTTCTCGGTGCTTCGGGCCCTCGACGCCCTCGACCGGGCCGACATCGCCCTGCTGGTCGTCGACGCCACCGTCGGCGTGACCCACCAGGACCAGCGCCTGGCCGAGCGGATCGGGGCGGCCGGCTGCCCGGTGGTGGTGGTCCTCAACAAGTGGGAGCTCATCGCCACCGAGGACCGCACCGGGATCCTGGCCGACATCGGCGACCGGCTGGCCTTCCTGGGCGACGCCCCGGTGCTCAAGATCAGCGCCCTCACCGGCCTCGGCGTCCACCACATCCTCCCGGCCGTCGCCGCGGCCGAGGAGGCCTACCACACCCGCATCCCGACCGGGCAGCTCAACCGGGCCCTCACCTCGCTGCAGGTGGCCCACCCGCCCCGCGGCGCCCGCATCCAGTACGGGGTCCAGGGGGCGGCCGACCCACCCACCTTCACCCTGTTCACCAACGGCCGGCTGGAGCCGACCTACCTGCGCTACGTCGAGCGCCAGCTGCGCGAGCGGTTCGACCTCGGTGCCACGCCGATCAAGCTCCGGGTGCGCACGAAGGGGGCCCACGGCAGCGGGGGCCGCCGGACGTGAACCGGGACGCCGGCCGCGGCGCGCGGGGAGGGGCGCACCGTGCCCTGGTGTGAGGCGTGCGACGCCGAGCTCGAGGACGACCAGCTGACCGGGGACGGGACGTGCCCGGTGTGCGGGTCCGAGCCCCTCGAACACCGGCCCTCGCCGTGGTGGTTCAAGTGGCTGGTGGTGGCCACCGTCATCTACCTCGGTTACCGCAGCTACCAGGGCGTCACCTGGCTCGTCCACCACGTGTGACGGCGCGGCCGGCCGGGGTCCCGGGGGCCGGCGCCCCGGGGTGACCGGCCGGGGTGGCTGACCCGGGCCCGGGGTCGTAGCATCCCCGACCATGGCACGACGTCGCCACGGCAACGGCGGACGGACCACGCCGAAGGGGACCCGGGCCGGCCGGGCCGGGCCGGGCCGGCCGTCGCCCCGTCGGGAGCCGGACCTGCTGGCCGACGTCCGGGCCCGCCTGGCCACCGGTGAGCCGCTCGACCTGCTGGCCGAGGTGTCGAGCCTGGTGGCCGCCGTGGACCCCCGCCAGCGCGACCGGTTCGGGCGCGCCGCGGACGCCGGGCCCCCCGGGCCCACCCTCGACGAGCTGGTGCGGACCTTCGGCGAGGTGGACCGGTTCGAGACCTCGGCCCTGCTGGCCGTCGTCGGCGAGCTGGCCCCCGACGAGCTGGTGCGGGCCCGGGCCCGCCGCTTCCTCGCCGGCCGCCCCCACGAGCTGCCCCCCTGGTTGGTCCGCCTCGGCTCGGCCGAGGCGGACCGGGCGGTCCAGCTCGGCCACGTGCTCGGCGACGGCGACAACATCATGGTCGGGCTGCGTCTGCCCGGAGGGCACGCGGGCGACCACGAGCTCTCGACCGTCCTCTACGTCGACCACAACCTGGGCACGGTGGCCAAGGACGGCTTCGCCGTGCCCGTGCCCGTCGACGAGCTGGTGACGCTGTTCCAGGGGTACGAGGACGACCCGGGCGACTCCGTCTGGCGCGACCTCGACCCGGCCGACGCCCGGGCCCGGATCGGCGAGGCCATCGACCACGGTGCGCTCCTCTACCCGCCCCTCGAGAACGACACCTGGCCGGCCAGTCGGCCGCTCATCGAGTGGGTGGCCCGGCTGCTGCCCCCCGGGGGCACGGGCTACGTGCGCCCGGTGTGGGACGAGGACGACACGGCGGACCTGGCGGCCGCCTTCTTCGCCTCGACACCCGGTCGGGCGTTCGACGACGCCGAGCACCGCCGGCTCGCCGAGGCCCTGCTGTGGTTCGGCACCGACTACGGCCCGGGGGACCCCCTGCGCTGGAGCCCGGTGGCCGTCGAGCTCCTGCTGTCGGACTGGATCCCCCGCAAGATCGTGGCGCCGCCCGCCTTCTTGTCCCTCGCCCCCGACCTGCTGCGGGCCTTCATCGTCTACGCCCACACCCGCCGGGGCATCCGGCCGGGCCTCACCGCCGAGACCCTGGCCGCGGTGGACACCTGGGAGCCCGAGTACCAGGCCACCATCGGCGGGCCCCGTCCCCAGGGGCCGCTGGCCCTGCTGGCCGCCGTCGGGGCGGTGGATCCCGACGGGCCCTGGCCGCCGCCCGACGGGCTCGACTGGTCGGCCACCCTCGAGGAGCGGGTGCTCGACTCGCTCCGGCGGGCCGTCGGGGGCGACGACGCGCTCCTGGCCCTCGACGACGCCCCCCTCCCCGACGAGGCGTTCGCCTGGGACGGGGTCCCCGACGACCTCCGGGGGAAGGTGGGCAAGGTCGTCGCCCTGTGCGACCGGTGCTGCGACGAGCTGCTCACCGTCGAGTACCGCACCGCGTGCCGGCGGCTGCTGGCCCGGGTGGTGGCCGACGGGCCCGAGGCGATCCGCCGCCGCGGCCGGGCCGACACGGCGGCGGCGGCCGTCTGCTGGGCGGTGGGCAAGGCCAACGGGCTGTTCACCGGAGCCGTCGACGGCATCCTGGTGAAGGACCTGATGGCCCACTTCGGCCTGGGTCAGTCCAGCGTGTCCCAGCGGGCCGCCGCGCTGCTGCGGGCCGCCGGGATCGCCTCCACCCGCTGGTACGAGCCGGCCTGGGACCTCGCGCTCGGCGACCCCGGGCTGCTCGTGTCCTCCCACCGGCGTCACCTGATGGAGCGGCGCGACCGGTACGCCGGGGTGTCGTAACCGGGCGCGGCGCGGGTCCTCTCGGGGCTCCGGACCTTCGGCCCTGGGCCGGAGGCCGACGAGGACCCATCATGGGCCCGTGGACAACGGGCCCGGGGTGAGCGCGCGCTGGGCCGGGTCGCGCCCGGCGATCGTGCTGCCGCTCGCCGTCACCGTCGCCGGCCTGGTCGCCGGCGGCCTCCTCCACTGGGCGGGGGCGGGAGCCACCGGGGACCTGGCCTGGATCGCCGTCACCGCCGGGGGGATCGCCCTGGCCCTCGAGGGCATGGTCGCGGGCCTCCGCGCCGGTCGGCTGGGCGTCGACGTCATCGCCGTCCTGGCCCTGGCCGGTGCCGTGGCCGTCGGCGAGTACCTGGCCGGGGCGGTCATCAGCGTCATGGTGGCCAGCGGGCGGGCCCTCGAAGGGTGGGCGGCCGGCCAGGCCCGCCGGGAACTGCAGGCGCTGCTCGAGCGGGCGCCCCGGGCGGCCCACCGGTACCACGACGGCGAGCTGGCCGTCGTCGCCCTGGAGGCGGTGGTGCCCGGCGACCTGCTGCTCGTGGCCACCGGCGAGGTGGTGCCGGTGGACGGGTCCCTCGCCTCGGCCTCGGCCGTCCTCGACGAGTCGGCCCTCACTGGCGAGCCGCTCCCGGTCGAGCGCGTTCTCGGCGACCGCGTCCGCAGCGGGGTGGTCAACGCCGGGAGTCCGATGGACCTCCGGGCCACGACCACCGCGTCCGACAGCACCTATGCCGGCGTGGTCCGGCTGGTCGCCGAGGCCGAGCGCTCCCAGGCCCCGGTGGTCCGGCTGGCCGACCGGTACGCCGTGGGGTTCCTGGCCCTCACCCTGGCCGCCGCCGGGCTGGCCTGGGGGGCCGGCGGGGCGAGCCGGGCCGTGGCCGTGCTGGTCGTGGCCACCCCCTGCCCCCTCATCTTGGCCGCCCCGGTGGCCCTGGTCTCAGGGCTCTCCCGGGCGGCCCGGCGCGGGGTGGTGGTCAAGGGAGGGGCCGTCCTCGAGCGCCTGGCCACCTGCACCACGCTCCTGATGGACAAGACCGGGACCATGACCGTGGGCCATCCGGCCCTCACCGGGATCGTGCGGGCCGGGTCGGTGCCGGCCCGGGACCTCCTGACGCTGGCCGGTTCGCTGGACCAGGTGTCCCCCCACCTCCTGGCCAGTGCCGTGGTGCGTGCCGCGCTCGACC
>DAHVAJ010000077.1 GCA_027314705.1 Acidimicrobiaceae bacterium | reverse complement strand
GTCGGGCTGCCCGGATTTGAACCGGGGACCTCTGCGTCCCGAACGCAGCGCGCTAACCAAACTGCGCCACAGCCCGTCGGACCGGGCCCCGGGGGGCCACGTCCAGGCCCACGACCCTACCCCAGGTCCGGATCGCCCCGTCCCGGAGCCGCCCCGTCGACGTCCGGGCCGGCCGCGGCCGCCGTGCGCCTGGCCACGACCTTGGCGATGCGGCGCTTCTCCATCTCCGCCACCTTGAGCTGCCACCCGTCGACGTCGAGGAGCTCGCCCTCGGCGGGGATGCGGCCGAAGGCGTCGAACAGGTAGCCGCCGAGCGTCACGTACTCGCCCTCGGGCAGGTCGATGCCGAGCTGGTCCCGGAGGTCGTCGATGCTCAATCGTCCGTCGACCAGCCATCGGCTGCCGTCGACCCGGACCACCTCGGGCTCCTCCTCGGGATCGAACTCGTCGGGGAGGTCGCCGACCAGGGCTCCGAGGAGGTCCTTCACCGTGAGGACGCCCTCCACCCCGCCGTGCTCGTCCACGACCACCGCGTACGCCCGGCGCTGGCGCCGCATCTCGGCCAGCACGTCGAGCACGAGGTGCGACTCGGGCACCAGGAACGGCTGGCGCAGCCGGCGGGACAGGTCGATGGGGCCGGGAGCGACCGCGTCCTCCGACGCACCCATCCGCCACCCGGCCCGGAAGAGGTCGTTCACGAAGAGGACGCCGACGAGATCGTCGAGGTCGTCCCCGTAGACCGGGAAGCAGCTGTGGCCCGACTCCCGCACGGCCTGGGAGACCGCCTCGAGGGTCAGCGGGATGGCGAGGGCCACCACGTCCACCCGGGGGGTCATGACCTCCCGGACCACGGTGTCGCGCAGGTCGGCCAGGGCCTCGACGATGACCTGCTCCTGGGCGTCGGCCCCGGTTTCCGTCCCGGGACCGTCCCGGCGGCTGCGGCCGCGGCTTCGATTGTGGCCGCGGCGGCGCCCCTGCCCGTCTTCTCCGGCGTGGTCGCGGTGGCGGTGGAAGACGGACACGGTGCGGACCCGGCGGGCGGGGCGCGCCCTCAGGCGCCGGTCGGAGGCGTCGCCACGACGGACAACGGCAGGTACGACTCGTCGTGGTAGGTGCCGCCGCCGAGGAGGGCGGCCACGGCCCGGCGGACCCGGATGGGGTCGAGGGGTTTGACCAGCCATCCCTCGGCCCCGGAGCGCCGGGCCAGGAAGACGTCGGGCCGTCGGTCGAGGAGCATGAGGACCGGGACGTGGGCGATCTTCTGGTAGGAGGCGTCGAGCCGGAGTTCGAGGCAGGTGGCCATCCCGCCCATGTTCCCCATCTGGAGGTCGACGACGACCAGATCGGGCTCGAGCTCCTCCACCAGGGCGACGACCTCGGGGCCCGAGGACGCCTCGACGATGGTGGTGCCCGGCGCGCCGGCCGTGGCCGCGATCTCGGCCCGCACGGTCGGGGCGTCACTGGCCACGATGACGGTCGGCACGTCGGAGAGGTTAGCGCCCCGGCGGGGCCGTTCCGGAGGGCTCCGGGCTCAGCCCGCGGCCTGGCCGAAGAGGGCGTCCGCCACCGCGACGAGGCCCTGGAGGTCGTGGACGTCGGTCGTGAGCAGGGGCACCCGGTGGACCGGCGCCGGGGCCACCTTGGCCACCAGGTCGGCGTAGGCCAGCTCCTCGCGGTCGGAGGCCAGGGTGAACCCGCGGAGGTTCTCCACCAGCACGGCGAGGTCGGTGCCGGAGGGGACACCGGCGGCGTCGAGGGCCGCGAGCTGTTCGTCGGAGGCGAAACGGGGCTGGACCCGGTTGAGGACCAGGGCGGACGTGGCCATGTGCGACTCGGCCAGCTTGTCGGCGAAGTGGACGGCCTCGTCGATCGAGTCGGGCCGCGGGGAGGCGACCAGGACGAACGCCGTACCGGGCTGGACGAGCAGCTCCCGGACGCGGGCCGCCCGCTGCCGGAAGCCCTCTTCCATTCCCTCGAAGGCCTGGAAGAAGGCCACGGCGTCGGTGACGATGTCGGTCCCGGCCACCTTGGCCAGCGTCCGCAGGAGGGCCTGGGCGGCCAGCCCCATGACCCGGAGCCCGGCGCGCGTCGGGCGCATGAGGGCCTGGAAGATGCGGTTCTCGAGGAAGTGGGTCAGCCGCCGCGGGGCGTCGAGGAAGTCGAGGGCACTCCGGGAGGGTGGCGTGTCGACCACCACCACGTCGAACCCCCCCTCCTCGACGAGCTCGTGGAGCTTCTCCATGGCCATGTACTCGTGGGTCCCCGAGAGGGTGCCGGTGAGGTTGCGGTAGATGCGGTTGACCCGGATGTCCTCGGCCTGCTGGTCCGAGTCGGCGTAGCGGGCGACCAGGTCGTCGAAGGTCCCCTTGGGATCGAGCATGAGGGCGTGGAGCTCCCCGGGCCAGGGGCCCTCGATCCGGGTCGGCCGGTTCGAGAGGTCGCCGACGCCCAGGGAGTTGGCCAGGCGCCGGGCCGGGTCGATGGTGACCACGCAGGCCCGCCGGCCCCGGCGGGCGGCCTCGAGGGCGATCGCCGCCGACGTGGTGGTCTTGCCCACGCCACCCGATCCGCAGCAGATGACGACGGAGCACTCCGCCGCCACCTGGTCGATCGAGGTCGCCCCCGTGGTCGCCGTCCCGGCGGTGCCGTCGGTCACGCCGGGATGTCGGCCGGGTCGTGGAGGGCGGCGATGCCCTCGGCCAGGGCCCGGCTCAGTTGGTCGAGCTCGGCTGGGCCGATGGCCCCGGCGAACAGGTAGGGCGTCCGCAACTGGGGCAGGGGCAGCTCGGTGGCCAGGCGTCCGAGCTGCTCCTCTTGGAGCTCGTAGCGGCGCCGTCGGAAGGCCCGGGCCGCCTCCAGGGCCTCCACCAGGTCGTCGGGGAGGGCCACACCGGCGGCCCCGGCGGCCTCGGCCGCCGTCCGGTCCAGGCCGGCGAGGGGTGGGTAACAGCTGTTCACGACGATCGGCCCGAGGGCGATGCCGACCCGGTCCTCGAGGGCGTAGGCCGCCTCGACGGCCTCGTTGACCGGCATCTCCTCGGGCAGGGTGACCAGGGTCACCTGGCAGCGGGCGGGGTCGGACAGGAGATCGACCACGTCGGCGGCCTGACTACGGATGGGTCCGCCCCGGGCCGCGTCGAGCAGCCCGCCGGCCGAGGAGAGGAAGGTCATGGCGTGCCCGGTGGCCGGGGCGTCCACCAGCACCAGATCGGCGACGCCGCTGCGCTCGATCTGCTTGACCTTCCCGAGGACGAGGATGTCGCGGATGCCGGGGATGGCTCCGGCGACGATGTCGATGATGCCCGAGGCGACCAGGCGCTTCGAGATGCGCCGCATCCCGTGGTCGTCGAGGTACTCGAGGAGGGCGTCGTCCGGCGTGATGGTCCGGGCGTGGACGGTGCCCTTGGGGACGGTGTCCTCGGCTCCGTCGGGGTCCTCCAGGGTGGCGCCGGCCGCGTGCAGGACACTGCCGGCGTAGTCGAGCGCCGAGCCCCGGCCGAAGGCCCGGGCCACCCCGGTCCGGCCCTCGAGCTCGACGACCAGGACCGAGAGCCCGGCGCCGGCGGCCAGGTGGGCGAGGGCGGCGACCATGGTGGTCTTGCCGACCCCGCCCTTGCCGGCGACGATCACCACCCGGCTCTGGGTGCAGAAGGCGCGGAGGTCCATGACGTTCCGAGCGTAGTGTCCGCCCCTCTGCCGGCGGCCCTCGGGACGGGCGTCCGGACCGGCGTGACCGGCGGCGTGACCGGCAGTCGGCGCGCGTCCGGCCACGCTGGGCGCGATCCGGGGGCGAAGGGGTCCGGAATTGACGGAAACCCCGATCAACCTCTTGTCACCCCCCACCCCGGGGAGTACGTTCACGGACCGGAGGCTGGATCCGAAGGGGGAGTCGGTTCGTGGAGCAGGCGGTTGACACATGGCAGCTCAGGGCATCGTGCCGCGGGCCGCAGGCGGAGATCTTCTTCCCGCCTGCCCACGCTGAGCGCAAGGAGGAGAAGCTTCAGCGGGAGGAGCGGGCCAAGTCGATCTGCCGGTCCTGTGCGGTGTGCACCGAGTGCCTGGAGTACGCCATCCGCATCCACGAACCCCACGGCATCTGGGGCGGCCTCAATGAGATGGAGCGCAAGCAGCTGGCCGAGCGCCAGGTCGGCTGAGCCGGCCCGCGCCGCTCCGGGCGCGGCCTCGCTCAGCCCAGTCCCAGGGCACCGGCCGCGGCCTGGACGCCCTTGGACGTGCAGACGGTGGCCGGCTGGCCGCCGGTGGCCTGGCAGATCCCGGCGGTGAGCTGGTTGGCCGCGGCCAGCACGGCCTGACCGGTGGGGGGAGGCGGCGACCCGCCCGAGGCCTGGGTGTCGGGATGGACCACCTCGTCGGTGATCTGGGCCTGCGACTGCCCCACGAGGAGGGCCGGGCTGAAGGCCGACGTGGTCGTCACCATCCGGTTGCCGATGTCGACGAAGGGCGCAGAGCCCGCCGTCCCGCCCCGGGCCATCGGGGAGTAGCGGGCCACCAGGGCGGCCTGGGCCGGGGTCAGGTGGGCGATCCGGGTGAACGTGCCGTCGGCGCCGAGCTGGTCCGAGTAGAGCTCGATCCCGGTGAGGGACACCCACGGGCTCTCGTAGGTCGTCCCCACGAAGCTGAACGTCTGGATGCCGCCGAAGACCGACTGGGGGGCGGAGACGGCGTTGTGCAGGGTGACGAACCGCCCGAACCGGGCCAGGGCCACCACCAGGGCCCACCGCTCGGCCGCGCAGAACGGGCAGTACTCGGTGCCCACGAAGAGCACCTCGGGGGTGCCCGACTGCTGGAGCGGCGTCTGGCCCGAGAGGACTGTCGGCGGGGTCAGGGTCACGCCGGGGACGGTCGCACCCGCCGCGTCGAAGGCGGCCGCCGGGACGGACTGGAGGCTGGCCACGATGCCCGCGGAGGTGGTTGCCGGGCGGGCCACCTCGGCTCGCGTCGGGCTCCGGGTGAGGGCGTAGACGGTGAGGGCCACCACCCCGGCGACGAGGAGGACCACCGCCCCCCAGGCCAGACGGGCCGCCCGCGACGCTCCGCCCGCCGACCCTCCGTCGGGGGACCCGGCCGGGACCGGGTCCCTGCCGGTGGGCGCGTCCGGACCCGGTCCGGTCATCGGGGGCCCCGGTGACCGGGGTCAGGCCGCCCCGGCCGCCGGAAACCCGTCACCGACCGTCCGGCCGTAGCCCGGGGCCAGCACGGCGGGGGCCGAGGTGACGATGACCACGAAGAGCACGAACGTGACGACGTGCACGCTCGAGCACCACAGGCAGATGGCCTTGATGAGGAAGAGCTCGGCGATGATCAGGTACACGATCATCCCCACCCCGACCACCGACAGGGCGAGCCGGGCCAGGTGGATGCGTCGGTCGGCCGACCGCCAGGCCGCCGGCAGGCAGAGCAGGACCATGGGCACGAAGTAGACCAGGCCCAGCATGGCCACGGGGACGCCGAAGATGACCGACTGCGGGCTGGAGGTGACCTTCTCGCAGTTGATGGTCCCGTTGCTGGAACAGACCAGGGCCACCTTGTCGAAGTGGGTGACGGTCAGGTAGATCGAGACGGCCAGCCCGGCCAGGGCGAGCAGCAGGGTGGTGATGGGCTGCCAGCGGAGGGTGGGCACGGTCGTCGATCCCGGAGGCGGGTCAGCCGGCCGAGATGCCGAGGGCCTTGGCCGCGGCCTGCACGCCCGGGCTGGTGCACACGCTGCCCGGCTGGCCCTTCGTGGCCTGGCAGATGCCGGCGCTCAGGTAGTTGGCCGTGGCCACGATGGCCTGGGTGATCGGGTCGGTCGGGTTGTCGAGGCCGGAGGCGATGCCCGTCCAGGTGAGCCCGGCCAGCACCGTCGGGTCGTAGCTCGCCCCCGAGACGAGCATCCCGTCGTTGACGTTGACGAAGGGGAACGAGATGCCCCCCGACGAACTGGTGTTGGGCAGGTACTTGGAGGAGCTGTACTGCTGGAGGCTCGCCGCCTCCTCCTTGGTCGGGCTCTGCAGCGGTCGGTAGCCGCTGCAGCTCGTGGAGGAGGCGTCGGGGATGTTGGTGCAGGCCTCGATGCCCCGGAAGGTGATGTACGGGCTGGTCAGCGTGGCCCCGCGGTAGCTGAAGGTGTGGGTGTTCGGGGCGACGTCGGTGGGGGACGAGGCCGTGACCTGGAGGTTCGACCAGGTCCCGAAGCGGGAGAGGGCGGCGGTCATCGGCCACCGCTCGGCCGCGCAGAAGGGGCAGTACTCGGCTCCGTAGTAGAGCATGGCCGGGCTGGCGCCGCCGAGGCTCATGGGCGGGTTGCCGGAGATGATGGTGGGCTTGGCCACCGGGATCTGCGACGAGGACACGCCCACCTGGTTGTAGACCGAGGCCGGGATGGTGGTCACGTCCCGGACGACCTGGGCCGGCGCCGGGGTGACCGGGGTGTAGGAGGCGTTCTGGCTGGAGTTCCCGGAGGCGATCTTGGCGATCACCACGACGGCGATGACCACCACGACCAGGCCGACCGCCCCCCAGGCCCACAGCGTGCCCGCGCTGCGCCCCGGGGGAGCGGTGGCGCCGGGGCGCCCGCCGGGCCGGGGGGTGTTGCCCCCCTTGGGCCGGCCCGCCGGGGTCTTGGCCGGGACGGCCCGGCTCTGGGCCCGGCTCTTGTCCTTGGCGCTCTCGGGACCGCCGGGCTTCGGCTTGTTTCCCCCGCTCACCGGTGTCTTCTTCTCGTTGGCCATGGTGGCGCGCAACCCCGCTTCGTCGACGTGACCGTCCGAGCGTAATGGACACCGGCCGGCCGGGGGGATCGGAGCGCCTCCGCGCGGCCCGGGTGGCCGGTGTCTAGAGTGAGCGCCCATGTCGACAGGGGCGTCGGCCCGGTCGGGGACGGGAGAGCTCCGCGTGGCGTGGCGGACGGTCACCGTGGACGGGCGCCGTGTCCGGTACGGGACGGCGGGCTCGGGCCCGCCCGCGTTGTTCCTGCACGGTTGGGGTCTCCAACCCCGGGCCTACGCCGGGCCGATCGGGGCCATGGCCGCGGCCGGCTGCCGGGTGGTCGCCCCCGCCCTGCCCGGCTTCGGCGGCACCCCGGAGCTCCCCCACGAGGAGCGGACCTTCCCGGGCTTCGGCGCCTGGGTCGAGCGCTTCCTCGACCGCCTGGGGATCGACGACCTGGCCCTCGTGGCCGGTCACTCCTTCGGCGGCGGCGTCTCCGCCGCCTTCGCCCACCGCCGTTCCGAGCGGGTCGGCGCCCTGCTGCTGGCCAACGCGGTGGGCAGCCCGACCTGGGCCCTCTTCCCGAACGAGGTCCGCACCATGGTCCAGCGCCCGCTGTGGGACTGGGGGCGCCACCTGGGCGGCGACCTCTTCGAGTCGCGGCGCACCCTGCGCCTCCTGCCCACCCTCCTCGAGGACTTCGTGCCCAACTTCCTGCGCAACCCGGTCGGCATGTTCCGGACCGGGGAGACCATCCGCCGAGCCGACCTGGTCGCCGAGATCCGGGCCGTCGCCGGGCTGGGGGTGCCGGTGTCGGTGGTCTGGTCGGACCGGGACGGCCTCGTCCCCCGCTCGGCCTTCGACGACCTGCGTCGGGCCGCCGGTGTGGACGGGGTGGTCGTCGACGGGGCCCACGCGTGGCCCATCGTGGATCCGCACGCCTTCGGGGAGCAGGTGATCGGCGCCCTGGCCGACGCACGCGCCGCCCGAGCGGCGCGGGCCATCCCGCTCGGGGCACCGGGACCGCCGGGGTCGGTCCGGGACCGCGGCGCTAGCCTGGACCGGTGACCGCCTCCCTCCGAGACGCCGCCACGGTGATGCTGGTCCGGGATGCGGGTGGCCCCGGCGGACCCGCCGTCGAGGTGTGCATGCTGCGCCGCAACCTGGCCTCGGAGTTCGTGGCCGGCGCCTACGTCTTCCCGGGCGGCTCCCTCGACCCCGAGGACCGCGACCCGGCGGCCGCCGACCGGTGCCGGGGCCTGGACGACGCCGAGGCCAGCGCCCGCCTGGAGATCGCAGCGGGCGGCCTCGCGTTCTGGGTGGCCGCCCTGCGCGAGTGCTTCGAGGAGGCCGGGGTGCTGGTGGCCCGCCCGGACGGCGACGGCGAGGACCTCCTCGACACCTCGGACCCGGCCGTGGCCGCCCGGTTCGCGGTCCACCGCCGGGCCGTCGACGAGGGCCGGGTCACCCTGGCCGAGGTCTGCCGGGCCGAGGGCCTCGAGCTGGCCACCGACACGGTCCACTACGTGAGCCACTGGATCACCCCCGAGCTCGCCCCCCGGCGCTACGACACCCGCTTCTTCGTGACCGCCGCCCCACCCGGGCAGGTGGCCCGGCACGACGACGGCGAGACCATCGCCACCATCTGGGTGCGGCCCGACGACGCCCTGGCCCGGTTCGCGGCGGGCGAGATCGAGCTCCTGCCGCCCACCATCACCAATCTGCGCAGCCTTTCCGCCCACCGCACCACCGAGGACGTCCTGGCCTGGGCCCGGGAGGTGGCCGACGTGCCCACCATCCTCCCGATCGTGGTCATGGCCGACGGACAGCTGCTCGTCCTCCGGCCCGGTGACGAGGGGTACGAGCAGGCCCTGGAGGACCGGCTGGTCTCGGAGGACCCGGTCTCGCCCGAGCTGGCCCGTGCCGCCCGCGAGGCCTGGGGCCCGAAGGCCCACCGGGCCTGACCCGGCCGGCCGTCGCCGGGTGCGCGGGGGCGGCCCGCTCAGCCCGCGGGGGTGACGGGCACGTCGCCGGCGGCGACGGCCGCCGCGACCCGATCGAGGAGGCGCGCACTGCATCCGTCGAGGGCGACGACCGGTGCGGCCGAGGTCGCCACCTCCTCGGCCAGCGCCGCGAACACCGGGGCCAACGGACCGCCGTCGTCGAGGGCGACCGGCGCTCCGGCGTCGCCCGCCACGGCCATCGACGGATGGAGGGGCACCTGGCCCAGCAGCGGGACACCGACCTCGCGGGCCAGGCGCCGTCCGCCGCCCGAGCCGAACAGCGAGTACGAGGTGCCGTGCTCGCAGGTGAAGTCGCTCATGTTCTCGACCACCCCGATCAGCCGCAGGTGGCCCTTGCCGGCCATGTCGGCAGCCCGGGCCGCCACCTTCTGGGCGGCCAATTGCGGGGTGGTGACGACCAGGACCTCGGTGCGGGGGAGCATGCGGGCCAGGCCCATCTGGATGTCCCCCGTGCCCGGCGGCATGTCGATGAGGAGGTAGTCGAGGTCGCCCCAGTGGACGTCCTCCAGGAACTGCTGCACCGCCCGGTTGAGGACCAGGCCCCGCCACATGATGGCGTGGTCCTCGTCGGAGAGGAACCCCATGGAGAGGACCCGGAGCAGCCCGGTACCGACCGAACGCTCGAGCGGCACCATCTTCTTGTCGCGGGCCTCGACCCCGCCCTGCATCCCGAGGAGGCGGGGCACGGAGAACCCCCAGATGTCGGCGTCGAGCAGCCCCACGGTCAGCCCCCGGTCGGCCAGGGCCACGGCGAGGTTGACGGTGACGGAGCTCTTGCCCACGCCGCCCTTGCCCGAGGCGACGGCGATCACCCGGGCCCGGTCGGGCACGGCGGTGGCCGGTGCTGCCCGGGCGGCGGCCCGGCGGGCCCGGTCCATGACGGCCCGGCGCTGGTTCGCGTCCATCACCCCGGTCGTGACCGTCACCTGTGCCACCCCCGGCAGGGACCCCACGTGGGTCTCGACGTCACGGCGGATCTGGGCCCGCAGCGGGCACCCGGCGACGGTGAGGGCCACCTCCACGGCCACGGGGACGCCGTCCGGGCCGGCCTCGCCCACGCGCACCCCGGTCACCATGCCGAGGTCGACGATGTCGGCGCCCAGTTCCGGGTCGACCACGCGGCGCAGGGCCGCCCGGACGGCGTCCTCGTCCACGCCGGGGCGGACCCCGGCCTCGGGGGCGTCGGGATCCTGGGGGGCGGTCACACCGGCAATTCTACCGAGGGGTGCCTCCCACCGGACCGGACGTGTCCCGTCGGCACGGTCGGCCGGGTACGCTGGCGGTGGTGCCCGGGCCCGTCCAGGGTCCGACCGTGGCCGCCGTGGTGGCGGTCGCCTGGTGATCGTGGAGGAACGTCGATGAGCTCGACCGTGCAGACCGTGAGCCTCGGGAAGAAGCCCAACCCGGTGACCCTGACCGACGGTGCCGTGGCCAAGGTGGCCGAACTGCTCGCCGAGGAGGACACCGAGGGCCTGGCCCTCCGGGTGGCCGTGCGCCCGGGTGGGTGCTCGGGCTTCAGCTACGAGATGTTCTTCGACGCCGAGGTGGCCGAGGACGACGTGGTGCGTGAGTTCGGCTCCGTCCGGGTCGTGGTCGACCCGACCAGCGCCGACCTCCTCAAGGGATCGACGCTCGACTTCTCCGACGGCCTCCAGGGTGCCGGGTTCCACGTGACGAACCCCAACGCCACCCGGACCTGCGGATGCGGGTCGTCGTTCAGCTGATCGACTGATGCCCTGATCCGGCTCCGCGTCAACGGCGCCGACGTCGAGACCGACGCGGACGGCACGCTGCTGGACCTCCTGCGCGACCGCCTGGGCCTGCGGTCGGTCAAGGACGGGTGCAGCCCCCAGGGCCAGTGCGGATGCTGCACGGTGTGGGTCGACGGGGCGCCCCGGGTCTCCTGCGTGACCCCCGTCCGGCGGGTGGCCGGCCGCGAGGTGACCACCTTCGAGGGTCTGCCTCCGACGGTGGCCGCCTCGTGGGCGTCCGCCCTGGTCGAGCACGGCGGCAGCCAGTGCGGATTCTGCACCCCGGGGATCCTCCTCCGCCTCGCCGCGCTCGCCGACCCGTCGGATCCGGTCCGCGTCGACCAGGCCCTCCTCGCCCACCTGTGCCGGTGCACGGGGTGGCAGACCGTGCGGGAGGCGGCCGCCTCCGTGGCCGCCGGCCGTCCCGCCCCGGCCGGCCGGGACGTCGCCGCCGCCGCCCGACGGGCCCGGCTGGAAGGCGGCACACCCCAACGGGTCGGGTCGGCGCCGGCCCTCGGGGCCGGGGGCTTCGCCGACGACGGCGCGCCGGCCGGCGCCCTGGTCGCCGTGCCCGACGGCGACCAGGGGTACGCCGTGGCCCCCACCCGGGCCGCGGCCCGAGCCGCGGCCGGCAAGGTCCAGGGGCGCAGCACGACGGCGCCGCTCGTCCATCCCGTCCCCGTGCCCGAGGGGGAATGGGCGCTCACGCTGGCCACCACCTGGGTCGAACCGGCCTACGTGGAGCCCGACGCCTCGTGGTGCGCGCCCGGCGGCGCGCCGGCGGCGCCCCTCGGCAACGGCGGCGCCTTCGGCGGGAAGCGCCACTCGCCGGTGGCCGCCGACGCCCGTCGCCTGGCCGACGAGCACGGCCGACCGGTCCGGGTGCTGTGGTCGCGCGAGGACGTGGTGCGGCGGGGGCCCAAGCGCCCACCGGTGGCCGCCGGCATCCGTCCCGACGGCACCGGGGTCCTGCGCCTGGGCGTCCCCGGGAGGCCACTGGCCGGGCCGGCCTGGGAGGGGGCGCTCGCCCGGGTGGCCCAGGTGGCACCGGGGCTGGCGGTGGAACAGGTGGAGGTTCCCGGTCCCCCGGTCTCCCTCGACCTCCGGGCCGCCCTGTGGGCCGAGGCCGCGGTGCTGGTCGCGGCGGTGGCCCACGGGCCCGCCGGCCCGGGCCGATCCCGGTTGGGGGTGCCCGTCGAGGTGGTTGCGCCCTCGGGCGGCCGGGCGGTGGCCCGCTGCGACGACGACGGCGGCCTGGCGGTGGAGGTGGACGGTGGTGATCCCCTCGACGAGGTCGTCCTGCGCTCCTACGCCATCGGCGCCGCCCACCAGGCACTCGGCTGGGTGCGCTCCGAGGGCGTGGCCGTGGACGCCGACGGTGCCGTGCTCGACCTCACGGTCCGCTCCTTCGGCATCCTCCCGGCCCGGGCCATGCCCCCGGTGGCCGTGACCGTCGTCCGCTCCGGTGGCCGCCCCGCGGTCAACGGCTCCGACGCCGTGTTCGCCGCCGTGGCCGCGGCCCGGTGGCTGGCCGAGGGCCTGCCCCCCGCCTGGCCGGTCGCCCGGGCCGGGACCTCCCGGCGCTGACCGCGCACCACGCCGCGATCAGCGCACCAGGCGGAAGAAGTCCCGGAGCTCCCCGACGAAGAGCTCGGGTTGCTCGAAGGCGGCGAAGTGCCCACCGCGGTCGAGCTCGTTCCAGTACCGGATGTCGGTGAAGCGGGTGGCCACCCATCGGCGGGACATGCGCAGGACTTCCTTGGGGAAGATCGAGCACCCGGTGGGAACGGCCACCGGTTCGGTGTTGGCCCGGCGGAAGCTCTCCCAGTAGAGCCGGGCCGACGACGCCCCGGTGGCCGGGAGCCAGTAGAGCATCACGTTGTCGAGCAGCTCGTCCCGCGTCAGCACGTGCTCGGGATGTCCGTCGCAGTCCGTCCAGGCCCGGAACTTCTCGACGATCCAGGCGCACTGGGCGGCTGGCGAGTCGACGAGCCCGTAGCCGACGGTCTGCGGCCGGGTCGACTGGAGGTTGGAGTACCCGGTCTCCCACTGGTGGAAGCGGGCGCGCTCCTCGAGCGAGACCTCCTCCGCCTCGGTGAGCCCCTCCAGGTCGATGGATCGGGGTGCCACGATGGGCATGTTGAGGTGGATGCCGGCCAGGTGCCCGGGATCCTGCTGGCCCACGGCCGCGGTGACCGCCGACCCCCAGTCCCCGCCCTGGGCGCCGTAGCGGGGGTACCCGAGCCGGGCCATGAGCTCCGCCCAGGCGCCGGCGATCCGCTCGACACCCCATCCCGTCCCCGTGGGCTTGCCGCTGAAGCCGTAGCCCGGCAGCGACGGGCAGACGACGTCGAAGGCGTCGGCGGCGTCGCCGCCGTGGGCGACCGGATCTGTCAACGGTCCGATGACCTTCAGGAACTCCACGATCGAACCCGGCCAACCGTGGGTGATGACCAGTGCCAACGCGTCGGGTTGCGGCGACCGGACGTGCAGGAAGTGGAGGTCCAGACCGTCGATCTCGGTCGTGAACTGCGGGTACGCGTTGATCCGGCGCTCGGCGCGGCGCCAGTCGTACTCGTCGGCCCAGTAGGTGCAGAGCTCCCGGAGGTAGGAGAGCGGCAGGCCCTGGGACCAGTCGTCCACGGTCTCGGCCTCGGGCCAGCGCGTCCTGGAGAGTCGGTCGCGCAGATCGGTGAGCTGCTCGTCGGAGACGTCGATGCGGAAGGGCCGGACGTCGCTGCTCATGCCGGTCACGGTACTCCTGGCCCGAGCCCCGCCGCCTGGCGGTGGTCGGCCGTCTGCGTCGTAGGCTGGCCCAGCACGCGACCGCCTGCCGTCCCACGAGGAGCCCGCATGAGCACACCCGCCGGTCCCTATTCGCCTCTGGTCGTGGCCGGCCCGTTCCTCGTCTGCTCCGGGCAGCTCGGCCTGGCCCCCGGACCCGACGGCGCCCCCGCGCTGGTGGAGGGCGGCCCCGGTCCGCAGCTGGCCCGGGCCGTGGCCAACGCCGCCACCCTCCTCGAGGCGGCCGGTGCCTCGTTGGCCGACGTGTTCAAGACGACGGTCTTCGTCACCGATCCGGCCGACTTCCCGTCGGTCAACGAGGCCTACGTGGCCGCGTTCGGCGACCACCGGCCGGCCCGGTCGATGGTGGCGGTGGCCGCCCTGCCGATGGGCGGCGCCGTCGAGATCGAGGTGTGGGCCCACCGCCCGGGGTGACCGGGCCACCCGGGGCGGTCAGGGGGACCAGCTGGTCTGGCCGAAGCGGTAGCCGACGGAGCGCACGGTCTGGATGAGGTGGGCGTGCTCCTCACCGAGCTTGGCCCGCAGCCGCCGGATGTGGACGTCGACGGTCCGGGCGCCGCCGTAGTACTCGTAGCCCCAGACCCGGCTGAGCAGCGTCTCGCGGGTGAAGACCTTGCCGGGCCGGCCGGCCAGGAAGCGCAGCAGTTCGTACTCCATGTAGGTGAGGTCGAGCACGCGACCGGCCACGGCCGCCTGGTAGGTCTCGAGGTTGAGGACGAGGGGTCCGTGCTCGACGAGGTCGGGACGCAGCCCGCGCCCGGACCGCCAGAAGAGGTGGGCGAGCCGGGCGGTGAGCTCGTCGGGGTTGACCGGGGCGAGACAGAGGTCGTCGAAGAGGTCCTCGCGCAGCTCGAGCTCGGCCAGCTGATCGTGGGGCACGATCACGAGGACGGGGGCGAGGGGCACCTCGCGCTTGCGGAGGTGGCGGCAGAGCTGGAAGGCGGCCTGCGGGTCGTCGCCGGTCCAGACGACGGCTCCCGACCACCCGTCCTCGGGCTCGTCGCCGTCGGCCGCTTCGGGGCGGTCGACGCCCCGCCACGGGTAGCCGGACCGCTCGAGCACGGCGGTGACGGCGGGGGGCGGCGCAGCGGGGAAGCACAGCAGCGGTTCCATGGCGGTGCTCCCCTCCTTTCGCCGTAGGGCCCGCGGGCCCGGGTTCGGCCGCGCTAGAGCAACGGCAGGTAGCGGTCGAGCTCGAACTGGGTCACGTGGGCCTTGTACTCGGCCCACTCCTCACGCTTGTTGCGGAGGAACCACTCGAAGACGTGGTCGCCCAGGGTGGTGGCCAGCAGCGTGGAGGACTCCATCTGTCCGAGCGCCTCGTGCAGGCTGCCGGGGAGGTGGAGGATGCCCTTGGCCGTCAGTTCGTCGGGGCGCAGGGTGAAGAGGTTGGCGTCCGCCTCGGGGGGGAGCTCGTAGCCCTCCTCGATCCCCCGCAGGCCGGCGGCCAGGATCACGGCGAAGGCGAGGTAGGGGTTGCAGGCGCTGTCAGGGGCCCGGTACTCCACCCGGGTCGACTCGTCCTTGCCCGGCTTCACGACGGGTACCCGCACCAGTGCCGAGCGGTTGTTGCGGGCCCAAGAGACGTGGATGGGCGCCTCGTACCCCGACACCAGGCGCTTGTAGGAGTTCACCCACTGGTTGGTCACGGCGGTGATCTCGCCGGCGTGGCGGAGGAGGCCGGCGATGAATCCCTCGGCCACCTCCGACAGCCCACCGGGTCGATCGGGGTCGACGAAGGCGTTGGTGTCCCCGCGGAAGAGGGAGAGGTGGGTGTGCATGCCCGAACCCTGCACGCCGGCCAGGGGCTTGGGCATGAAGCTGGCGAAGACGCCCTGTTGGCGCGCCATCTCTTTCACCACCAGCCGGACGGTCATGACCGTGTCGGCCATGGTCAGGGCGTCGGTGTAGCGGAGGTCGATCTCGTGCTGGCTCGGGGCGTCCTCGTGCTGGGCGTGCTCGACGGGGATCCCCATCTCCTCCAGGGTGAGCACGGTGCGCTGGCGGATGTCACTGGCCCGGTCGGCCACGGTCAGCTCGAAGTACGAGCCGCTGTCGAGGGCGCTCGGGGGATGGGCCGGGTCGCCGTCGGCGAAGTAGAAGAACTCGAGCTCCGGGGCGGCGTAGAAGGTGAAGCCCCGGGACCGGGCCGCCTCCAGCGAGCGCTTGAGCACGTGGCGGGGGCAGCCCTGGAAGGGGGTGCCGTCGAGGTCGACGATGTCGCAGAAGACCCGCGCCACCTGGACCTCGCCGGGGCCCCCGGGGCCGTGCCCGTGCCAGGGGAGGAGCTGGAAGGTGGCCGCGTCGGGGCGGGCCAGCACGTCGCTCTCCTGGACCCGGCTGAAGCCGTCGATGGCGGAGCCGTCGAACGTCATGCCCTCGTCGAGGGCGTTCTCGAGCTCGGCCGGAGTGATCGAGAACGCCTTCGGGGTCCCGAGCACGTCGGTGAACCAGAGCTGGACGAACCGGATGCCGCGCTCCTCGACGGTGCGCAGGACGTACTCCTCTTGGCTCCTCATGGCGTCGGCTTCCTCCGCGGATGCGGCGCGCTGGGATTGGGGGTCCTGGGGTCCGATGCAGACAGTCTCGCAGGTCGTGCGCGAGGCGGTCGACGGCGGGCCACCGGCCCCGCGGACCGGGCCCGACGGACCCGGTCCGGCGGCACGGGGGTGCGGTCGGTCGCCGGACCGGACCGGGGACCGGGGAGGTCAGCTGCCGGCGGCGTCCCCGCAGACCGTCTCCACCATGACGCCGGTCACCTGGTAGGGATCCATGTTGGCGTTGGGCCGCCGGTCCTCGAGCCAGCCCTTGCGGTTCTTCGCCACCGCCCACGGGATGCGGATCGAGGCCCCTCGGTCCGAGGTGCCGTAGCTGAACTTCGTGTAGTGCGCCGTCTCGTGGGCACCGGTGAGGCGGCTCTCGATGCCCACCCCGTAGACGGCGATGTGCTCGTCGACCCGCTTCCCGATCGCCTCGCAGCCGGCGATGATGGCGTCCCAGCCGCCGTCTTCGCGCATGGCCTTCGTCGAGAAGTTGGTGTGGGCCCCGGCGCCGTTCCAGTCGCCGAGGATGGGCTTGGGCTCGAGCGTGGCCCACACGCCGAAGTCTTCGGCGATGCGGAAGAGCAGCCATCGGGCCACCCAGAGCTGGTCACCCATCTCGAGGGGCGGGAGCACGCCGATCTGGAACTCCCACTGACCCATCATGACCTCGGCGTTGGTGCCCTCGATGGAGATCCCGGCGTCGATGCATGCCGCCGTGTGGAGCTCGACGATCTCGCGGCCGGGCATCTTGTCGCCGCCCACGCCGCAGTAGTAGGGACCCTGGGGCGCCGGGTAGCCGATGGACGGCCAACCCAGCGGGCGGCCGTCCTTGAAGAAGGTGTACTCCTGCTCGATGCCGAAGAGCGGCTCCTGGTCGGCGTACCGTTCGACGAGGGCACGCAGCGCAGCACGGGTGTTGGTCGGGTGAGGGGTGAAGTCGGTGAGCTCGACCTCGCACATGACGAGCCGGTCCTCGGGGCCCCGCAGCGGGTCGGGGCAGCTCCACACCGGCCGGAGGACGCAGTCGGAGTCGTGGCCGAGCGCCTGGTTGGTGGACGAACCGTCGAAGCCCCAGATGCCCGGATCCTCACCGTCGGCGACCACCTTGGTCTTGCTCCGCAGGAGCGGCGACGGCTCCGTCCCGTCGATCCAGATGTACTCCGCTTGATAGGCCACGTGCGCTCCTCTTGCTCGTCACTCTGTCTGCTCTGGTCGTCGGCGGCCCGCCGCCGGGCCCCCGGGGATCCGGACCCCGCCCTTGGTGCGGTCGTCGGGAGCGGACCGGCGGAACCTACCACCGGCGTCCCCGGACCCGCTCCGGCGGCCCGCCCATGATCGCAGGAGGCGGTTTCGGTGCCGTTTCCCAACTGTAAACGGACGATGAACATCCCGGTCGGTCTGCCGTTGCGTCCGGGGTGCCACCGGGGGCGGTCCGGGGACACCGGTAGGCTGCCGCCATGGCTCGGGTGCGGGTGGCCGCCTGCCAGATCGACACCGTCGTGGGCGACCTCCCGGGCAACGTGGGGCGCATCCTCGGCGCCCTGGCCGAGGCCGGAACGGCCGGTGCCGACCTGGCCGTCTTCCCCGAGCTGGCCGTCACCGGCTATCCGCCCGAGGACCTGCTCGGCCGACCGGCCTTCGTGGCCGACAACCGGACCGCCTTCGCCGAGGTGGCGGCGGCCACCGGTCCCTGTGCCGCGGTGGTCGGCCACGTCGACGTGGACGGCGCCGGGCGGCTGGTCAATGCCGCGTCCCTCTGCCACGAGGGGGCCGTCCTGGCCACCTACCACAAGCGCCTCCTGCCCAACTACGGCGTCTTCGACGAGCAGCGCTGGTTCGCCCCCGGGACCGGGCCGGCCGGTCTGGTGCTCGTGGCCGGGGTGCCCACCGGGATGACCGTGTGCGAGGACATGTGGTTCCCCGGCGGGCCCATGGTCGAGCAGGCCGCGGCCGGCGCCCGCCTCCTCGTGAACCTCAACGCCTCGCCCTACTCACGGGGCCGGCGCGAGGAGCGCCTGGCCGTCCTGGCCGGTCGCGTGGCCGAGACGGGGTGCGCCGTCGTCTACGTGAACCAGGTCGGCGGCCAGGACGAACTGGTCTTCGACGGTGCCTCGGTGGTGGTGGACGCGGCCGGTGAGGTCGTCGCCTCGGCCCGCCAGTTCGCCGAGGAGGTCCTCGTGGTCGACCTGGAGGTCGACGGGCCCGGTGCGTCGGCCCCGCCCGCCGCCCGCGCCCTCGTCGTCTCGACCGGCAGCCGGGCGGGGCCGGGCGCCCCCCTGCGGCCGGTCGTCCCCCCCCTCGACCCGGTCGCCGAGGTCTACGAGGCGCTCGTCCTCGGCACCCGTGACTACCTGGCCAAGAACGGCTTCACCGACGCGGTGGTCGGCCTGTCGGGCGGTATCGACTCCTCGCTGGTGGCGGCGGTGGCCGTCGACGCCGTCGGTCCGGCGCACGTGCACGGGGTGGCCATGCCGTCGCGCTACTCGAGCCCCGGCTCGGTCACCGATGCCGAGGCGCTCGCCGCCAATCTGGGCATCGGCCTCGACACCCTGTCCATCGAGGACGCCCACCGGGCCTTGGCCCGCACCCTGGCGCCCGTGCTCGGGGGCGACCCGGCCGGCCTCACCGACGAGAACCTCCAGAGCCGTATCCGGGGCGTCCTCCTCATGGCCCTGTCCAACGCCCGGGGGTGGATCGTGCTCACCACCGGTAACAAGAGCGAGATGGCGACCGGGTACTCGACCCTCTACGGCGACTCGGCGGGCGGGTTCGCCGTCATCAAGGACGTGGCCAAGACGCTCGTCTACGACCTCTGCCGCCACCGCAACGCCCGGGCCGGTACCGAGGTCGTCCCGGAGTCGGTGCTCACCAAGGCGCCGTCCGCCGAGCTCCGTCCGGACCAGCGTGACGTGGAGTCGCTCCCGCCCTACGAGCTCCTCGACCCCGTGATGGCCGGGTACGTCGAGGCCGACCTGTCGGCCGACGATCTGGTGGCGGCCGGGTTCGACCCGGCGACGGTGGCGCGGGTGGTCGGCCTGGTCGACCGGGCCGAGTACAAGCGCCGCCAGATGCCGCCGGGCGTGCGGATCTCCGGCAAGGCCTTCGGCAAGGACCGCCGGATGCCCATCACCAACCACTACCGGGGTGCGTACCGGCGTGACGGCGCCGCCCCGGGGGAGGCCCCGGCCATTGTCTGAGCGCTTCACCGACCTCGCCGCGCCGGTCCCCGGTGACGGGGCCGGCGGGGCCCTGTCCCTCGGAACCGCGGCCACCCTCCTCGGCGAGTACCGGTGGATCGAGGCGGCGCTCCACCGCGTGGTGGGCGGCTGGGTGCGGACCATGCCCCTCGCCTCGGTGCAGGTCCACCTCGACGGGCAGAGCATGCGGCACGCATGGCACGCCGAGCTGTGGGCCGACCGCCTGCCCGTGCTGACCGGCCTCGACGCCGACCGCCTCACCCAGCCGCAGGCCGCCGCGGCCGCCTGTTTCGCCGTGCTCGAGGGTCCGATGGCCGACGGGAGCGAGCCGCCCGACGACGGCGGGGACGGAGCACCCGCCGGTCCCGGCGCGCTGCCCCTCGTGGCCGGCCTCTACCGGGTGGTCCTGCCCCGGTTGGTCACCTCCTACCGGAGGCACCTGGACCTGACCACCCCGGTAGCCGACGCCCCGGTGGCCCGGGCCCTGCGCCTGGTCCTCCACGACGAGGTCGAGGACTGGCTGGCCGGGGAGCGGCTCGTCCAGGGGCTCCTGACCCGGCCACACGACGTCGCGGCCGTCGCCTCCTTCCAGGAGCGCCTCGAGTCGGCCGTGGTCGGTGCCGGCACCCACCCCGGGCTTGCCGCCCTGCCCGGCGCCCCCCGGCCCGCATGACCGACGCCGTCCGACCCGGTCGCCCGGTACGACGGATCGTCCTGGTCGCGGGACTTGACGTGTCCGGTAGACTTGGAGGGCAGCAACTGTTGCGCCCGACGACACCATGCCCGGGTCGCCGACCCCACGTCCGGGTCCGGCGCCGACCGTGGACAGGTGCACCCACCCCGGTGGGGAGACACGAAGGATCCGGTGAACGTGGCCAAGGAGCGCCTCGAGCGTGATGACGAGGACCTCGTCAGGCTGTACCTGACGGACATCGGCCAGTACCCGCTCCTGACCAAAGACGACGAAGTCCGCCTGGCCCAGGCCATCGAGGCCGGCCGCGAGGCCGACGCCCAGCTGGCCGGGGCCCCGAAGGGGCTGACCCCGGCCAAGAAGCGGGAGCTCCGCCGGACCACCCTCCAGGGTGAGGCGGCCCAGCAGACCTTCGTCCAGTCCAACCTCCGACTGGTGGTCTCGATCGCCAAGAAGTACCAGGCCTCGGGCCTCCCCCTCCTCGACCTCATCCAGGAGGGCAACCTCGGCCTCATGCACGCGGTGGAGAAGTTCGACTGGCGCAAGGGCTTCAAGTTCTCGACCTACGCCACCTGGTGGATCCGCCAGGCCATCACCCGGGGCATCGCCAACACGGGGAGGACCATCCGGCTGCCCGTGCACGCCGGCGACACCCTCGCCCGGGTGCAGAAGGCCCAGGCCCGGCTGGAACTCAAGTACGGGCGCCCGGCCACCCTGGCCGAGCTGGGGGCAGAGGTGGAGATGCCCGAGGACAAGCTCGTCGAGGCGTTGCGCTTCCGGGCGGAGCCCCTCTCGCTCTCGGAGCCGCTGCGGGAGGACGGCGACGCCGAGCTCGGCGACGTCGTGGAGGACCGCTCGGCCGAGTCGCCCTTCGAGGTGGCGGCGGTCTCGCTCCTGCCCGAGGAGATCGGCCGCCTGCTCTCACCGCTCGACGAGCGCGAGCGCGAGATCCTTCGGCTGCGCTTCGGCCTCGACCGGGGGGAGCCCCGCACGCTCGAGGAGGTGGGCGAGCACTTCAACCTGACCCGGGAGCGGATCCGCCAGATCGAGGCCCGGGCCATGTCGAAGCTGCGCCACCCGTCCTCGGACACCGGCGCCCGCGATCTGCTGACCGTCTGAACCGGCGTCCGCCCGGCGGGGGAGCCGGGCCGTTGCCGAGCGGGTACGCTCTGGCCCCATGAAGAAGCTGCTGATCCTCGCCGTCATCGTCGCCCTGGGTGCCATCGCCGCCAAGAAGCTCCGCAGCGCCTGATCCCGCCGCGACGTCTCAGCTCCGGGAGCGTCGGGTCAGCCGCCAGGCGACCAGCGCCCCGGCCGACGCCGCGGCGGTGACGCCGGCGGCGGTGGCCGTGACGGGCAGGCTGGGCACGCTCACGCGGTCGCGCAGGCGGACCGGTTTGGTGAACTGCATGACCTCCCACTCCCGTTCGCGCGCCACTTTGGCCAGGACGCGGTCGGGATTGACCGCCACCGGGTGGCCCACCGCCTCCAGCATGGGCAGGTCGGTGTAGGAGTCGGAGTAGGCCGAGGACTCGGCCAGGTCGATCCCCTCGGCCCGGGCCAGGGTCTGCATGGCTTCGGCCTTCATCGGACCGTAGGCGTAGAACTCCATCTCGCCCGCGTAGCGTCCCTCCTCGTCGACCACGGCCCGGGTGGCGATGGACCCGTCCACCCCGAGGTGCTCGGCGAGGGGCTCCACGATCTCCTCGGGCGCCGCGGACACCAGGTAGACCTTGTTGCCGGCGGCCCGGTGGGCCTCGATGAGGTCGAGGGCCTCGGCGTAGATGATGGGCTCGACGGTCTCCTCCAGCGCTTCTCGGACGATGGCCCGGATCTGTTCGCGGTCCCACCCCTTGGTCAGGGCCAGCATCGACTCGCGCACCCGGTTGAGCTTCTGTTCACTGGCCCCGAGGTGCAGGTAGACGATCTGCGAGACGACCGACCGGACGATGAGGCGCCGGTTGATGAGCCCGCCCCGGTAGAAGGGGCGTCCGAAGGCGGCGATGGACGCCTTGGCGATGACCGTCTTGTCGAGGTCGAAGAAGGCGGCGCGCATGACCTCAGCGGCCGACGAGCAGCCGCTGCATCGCGTCCTCGGCGTCCGCGGTGAGGAGGGCCAGCACCTCGTCGCCGGCGGCCAACCGGGTGTCGCCTCGTGGCACGATGAGCCGGTCGCCGCGGACCACGGCCACCACGGTGGCGTCCCGGGGCACGCCGAGGTCGGCGATGGTGCACCCGGCGGCGGGCGAGTCGTCGGCCAGGGTGACCTCCACCAGGTGGGCGTTGCCCCCCTCGAACTGGAGGAGCCGGACCAGGCTGCCCACGGACACGGCCTCCTCGACCAGCGCCGTGAGCAGTTGGGGTGTCGAGACGGACACGTCCACCCCCCAGGTCTCGGTGAAGAGCCACTGGTTCTTGGGGTGGTTGACCCGGGCCACCACCCTGGGGACGGCGAACTCCTGTTTGGACAGGAGCGATACGACCAGATTGTCCTCGTCGTCGCCGGTGGCGGCCACGACCACGTCGACGGTGGCCAGGCCGGCGGCGTCGAGGGAGGCCACCTCGCAGGCGTCGGCCACCACCCAGGTGATGTCGAGCTCGTCGCGCAGGCGGTCCACCACGTCGGGTTCCCGCTCGATGAGGAGGACCTCGTGACCCCCGGCGTGCAGGTCGGCGGCGATGGCCGTGCCCACGCTGCCGGCACCGGCGATGGCGACCCTCACGGCCGGGCCCCCGTCGTGGCCGCGTCCGACGATCCGTCGAGCCGGGCGATGAAGTGCTGGCGGGCCGAGTCGGTGACCATGGCGTGGAGGAGGTCGCCCTCCTGGCCGACCAGGTCGGCGAAGTCGAGGCGAGCCACCCCGGCCCGGGTCACGGCCACGAGCGTCACCTCCCCGGGGACGGAGAGGTCGCCCAGGCGCTTGCCGGCCCACCGCTCGGGAAGCTCCCGCTCGAGCAGGGTGAGCCTGCCGGTCGGATCCGACCACTCGCCGAGCATCTCGTCGGGCAGGAGCCGGCGACGGACCTGGTCGATGGTCCACGACACGGTGGCCACCGTGGCGATGCCCAGCCGGAGGTAGATCTGGGCCCGACGGGGGTCGTAGATCCGGGCGACCACGTGCGGGATCCCGTAGGTCTCCCGGGCGATCCGGGCGGTGAGGATGTTGGAGTTGTCGCCACTGGTGACGGCGGCGAGGGCACCCGCCCGCCTGGCCCCGGCGGTGTCGAGGTCGTCGCGGTCGAACCCGGACCCGACGACCGTTGCCCCTCCCCACTCCGGGGGGAGGCGGCGGAAGGCCTTCGGGTTGCGGTCGATGATGGCCACGGTGTGGCCCTGCCCCACGAGGCTCGTCCCCAGGCCGGAGCCCACCCGGCCGCAGCCGACGATGACGATGTGCACGGGATCCATGCAAGCACATCGCGCCCGGACACCATGGATCGGGCCGCCCGCCCGGACGGTCGCGGTGGGAACGGTGCCGTCGGGAACGTCCGTGCCGGCACCCGTGGTTTACTGAGGGGATGGAGCCGACGGTGACCGGGGCCGCGGGGCCGGCCGCGGGCCCGGTGCGCCCGGCACCGACGTCGTCGCCGATGCAGCCGTCGGCCGGCACCGGCCCGTCGGTCGACCTGCCGGAGACCCTCCGCTACCGCCTGAAGAACAGGCTGCTCGGCCCGCCGCTGGTCAACGAGCGCCTCCGGGGCGAGCGCCTGGGCCGGCCCTCCGCCCTCGGGGTCCTCGCCCCCGACTGCATCTCGTCGTCGGCGTACGGCACCGAACAGATGCTCACCCAGCTGATCCCCGCCGTCGGCCTGGCCGGGTTCGTGCTGGTGGTGCCCGTCACCATGGCCATCCTCGGGGTCCTCTTCTTCGTGACCCTCTCCTACCTCGACGTCATCGCCTTCTACACCAAGGCCGGCGGCGCCTATGTGGTGTCGCGGGAGAACTTCGGTCCCAAGGTGGCCCAGATCGCCGCGGTGGCCCTGCTGATCGACTACACGGTGACCGTCGCCGTGCAGACCGCGGCGGGCACGGCCGCGCTGACCAGTGCCTTCCCCCGACTCGTCTACTGGACCGTGCCGATCACCATCGGGGTCATCCTGCTGCTCCTCTACGGCAACCTGCGAGGGATCCGTGAGGCCGGACGGTTCTTCGCCTTCCCCACCTACTTCTTCATCTTCAGCCTCGGGGTGGTGGTGATCGCCGGCTACGTCCGGGAGGCCATGGGCACGCTCCACGTCCACCCGGTCCCCGCCGGCGCCGCCACCATCCCCTTCGGGCACTCGGGATCGGGCCTCCTCTACGGTGCCACCTTCATCGTCATCCTCCGCTCCTTCGCCAACGGCGGGTCGTCCCTCACCGGACTCGAGGCCATCTCCAACGGGGTCGGCACCTTCCGGCCGCCGGCCGGCAGGAACGCCCGCCAGACGCTCGTCGTGATGTCGAGCGTGCTGGCCTTCCTGGTCCTCGGGGTCACCCTCATCGCGCACTGGACCCACGCCGTTCCCTACCTGGCCGGCTCACCCACGGTGGTGTCCCAGGAGGTGCAGTACGTCCTGGGCAGCGGGCCGGTCGGCAGGGTGCTCTTCTACGTGGTCCAGTTCGCCACCATGCTCATCCTCTACACGGGTGGGAACACCAGCTTCAACGGCTTTCCCTTCCTGGCCAGCTTCGTGGCCGAGGATGCCTACCTGCCCCGGCAGCTGACCCGCCGCGGTCACCGGCTGGCGTTCTCCAACGGGATCATCGTCCTGACCGTGGTGGCCCTGCTCCTCATCATCGCCACCGGGGCCACGCTCACCGCCCTGGTCGCCCTGTACGCCATCGGGGTGTTCACCGGGTTCACCATGGCCGGGGCCGGCATGGTGAAGCACCACATCGACAGCAGGTCGGGCCACTGGCGGCGCGGTGTCGTCATCAACCTCGTCTCGGCCCTGCTCGCCGCCCTCATCGTGCTCATCTTCGCCACCGTCAAGTTCACCGAGGGCGCCTGGGTGGTGGTCGTCGTCGGTCCGCTCATGTACTTCGGCCTCATCCGGCTCCACCGCCAGTACACGAGCGAGGGGAGCCAGCTCGAGGAGGGCGCGGCCGAGGCGGCCGAGGCCCCGGTGCTCCGGCGGCACACGGTGGTGGTGTTGGTCGACCGGCTCGACATGGCCACGGCCCGGGCCCTCCAGTACGCGCGGACCCTCAACCCCGACGACCTCCGCGCCGTGCACTTCGCCCTCGACCCGCTGGCCTCGCAGGCCCTCGAGGAGGAGTGGCGACGCCTCGGCCTGTCGCGTCTGCCCCTCGACATCGAGGAGTGCGAGGACCGCCGACTGACCCGGGCCACGCTCGAGCTCGCCGCGGAGACGGTGGCCGACGGCGAGACCGAGCTCACCATCCTGCTGCCCCGTCGCGGCTTCGCCGCCGGGTGGCAGCGCGTGCTCCACGACGCCACGGCCGACCACATCGCCGCCGCGGTGGGTCAGCTCGACCACGTCAACGCCACCGTCGTGCCCTACCAGCTGACCGGCGGGTGGTGGTCCCGCCGTCGCGAGTGGCGGCGCAAGTCCGAGGCCGTCGGGCCCGCATCGGGCGCCCGCTCGGCCGACCGGGCCACCGACCGCAAGGCGGAGGCCCGCGCCACCCTCGAGCGGGAGGCGTTCGGCGAGCGGGCCCGGGGAACCGTGCCCATCGGCCAGGTCGCGTGGCGCAGCCGGGTACGGGTGGCCGGAAAGATCCGCTCGGTCCGGGTCCAGCCCCGGGCGGGGACGGCCAACCTCGAGTGCATCCTGGCCGACGACAGCGGGAAGCTGCTCCTCGTCTTCCAGGGCCGGCGCCGCATTCCCGGGATCCAACCCGGGGCCCGCCTGGTCGTCGAGGGCATGGTGGGGGACTGGGCCCGGCGCCAGGCCATCCTGAACCCCGACTACGAGCTCATCGCCGGCCCGGACGCCGAGGTCGAGCCGGTCTGACCGCGGCGGCGAGGCACGGACGGCGCGGGCCCCGCCCCGCGTCCTTGCCCCTGGGGGCGAATTGTCACTATGTTCTCCACCCGTTGCCGGGTACGGCGCGCCCGCAAGCGCCCCGGCGTACGGCCGGTCGGCCGTGACCTCGCAGGGGTCCTGGTCTTCGGCTGTCTGCGACCGGCCGCGGCACGGTGTGGATGCGCTTCCGGGCCGTGACCAGACCGACCACCACTGACGCAGCACACCGAAGGGAGCCACACCGATGACCCACCTCCTGGCTGAAGGGGGTTACCAGATCTTCTCGCTCCACAGCACCGAGAAGGTCTGGCTGTACTTCGCGATCGTGTGTGCCGTCGCGTCCATCGTGGTGGCGCTGTTCCTGGTACGGGGTGTGCTCGCCGCCGACCAGGGCACCGCCTCCATGAAGGAGATCGCCAAGGCGATCCAGGAGGGCGCCGAGGCGTTCCTCGCCCGGCAGTTCAAGACCATCGGGATCATCATCGTGCCGCTCGCCGTGCTCATCTTCTTCACGGCCACCAAGGTCACCCACGTGAACGCGGCGGGGCAGACCGTCACCGACCTGACCTTCGCCCAGGCCGGCCTCTACCGCGTGATCTGCTTCCTGGCCGGCGCCCTGTGTTCGGGCCTCACCGGCTTCATCGGGATGAGTCTCGCCGTCCGGGGCAACGTCCGCACGGCGGCAGCCGCCCGTGAAGGGAAGATGGCTCCGGCCCTCAAGGTGGCCTACCGGACCGGCGCCATCACCGGCCTGCTGTGCGTGGGCCTCGGTCTGCTGGGTGCCACCGTGATCGTGCTGATCTTCCAGAACACGGCCACCTCGGTGCTGATCGGGTTCGGGTTCGGTGCCTCGCTCCTCGCCCTGTTCATGCGGGTCGGCGGCGGCATCTTCACCAAGGCGGCCGATGTCGGCGCCGACCTGGTGGGCAAGGTCGAGGCCGGCATCCCCGAGGACGACCCCCGCAACGCGGCCACCATCGCCGACAACGTGGGCGACAACGTGGGCGACTGCGCGGGCATGGCCGCGGACCTCTTCGAGTCCTACGTCATCACCATCATCGCCGCCATCATCCTGGGCGTGACCGCCTTCGGTTCCATCCACCGGGGCGGTGATGCCGCGAAGACGGTCATCTTCCCCATCGCCATCCCGGCCATCGGCATCCTGGCCACCATCGTGGGCGTGTTCGTGGTGCGGGCCGGCCGGAGGGACCGCAACGCCATGGCCCCCATCAACCGGGGCGTGTGGACGGCAGCCGTCCTCACCATCGGCGGGTCGGCCGTCGTGGCCGGGGCCTACCTCCACTACTGGAAGGCCTTCTACGCGGTGCTCACCGGTGTCGTCCTCATGCTGGTGGCCAGCCAGATCACCGAGCACTTCACCTCGACCGAACGCAGCCCGGTGAAGGAGGTCGCCGAGTCGGCGCGGACCGGCCCGGCCACCACCACGCTGGCCGGCATCGCCCTCGGCCTCGAGTCCTCGGTCTGGGCCATCGTCGCCATCGTCCTGGCCATCGCCGTGTCGATCGGCCTGGGCGGCGGGAACATCCAGCTCACGCTGTACCTGGTGGCCCTCACCGGCATCGGGCTGCTGTCGACCGCCGGGATGATCGTCTCCGAGGACAGCTTCGGTCCGGTCTCGGACAACGCGGCCGGTGTGGCCGAGATGTCCGGCGAGTTCCAGGGCGAGGCCGAGCGGGTCATGGTCAGTCTCGACGCGGTGGGCAACACCACCAAGGCCGTCACCAAGGGGGTGGCCATCGGCTCGGCGGTGATCGCCTCGGTGGCCCTGTTCGCCTCGTTCATCGAGACCATCGGGAGCCAGCTCAACCTGAACCGTCCGCTCGGGGCCCCCGTCAACTGGCTGTTCGACCTGCCCCAGACCTCCATCAACGTCTCGCATCCCACCGTGTTCATCGGGGTGCTGATCGGCGGGTCGATCGCCTTCCTGTTCTCGGCGCTGGCCATCCGGGCCGTCGGCCGCTCCGCCGGCACCGTCGTCCAGGAGGTGCGACGCCAGTTCCGCGAGCACCCCGGGATCATGGACTACACGGAGAAGCCCGAGTACGGCAAGGTCATCGCCATCTGCACGGCGGCCAGCCAGCGCGAGCTGGCCACGCCCGCGCTGCTGGCCGTGCTCACCCCGGTCATCGTCGGTTTCGGCATCAACTACTTCGCGCTCGGGGCCTTCCTGGTGGGGGCCATCCTCACCGGGCAGCTCATGGCCAACTTCCTGTCCAACTCCGGTGGGGCCTGGGACAACGCCAAGAAGTACATCGAGGACGGCCACGAAGGGGGCAAGGGCTCGGAGGCCCACAAGGCGGCGGTCATCGGCGACACCGTCGGCGACCCGTTCAAGGACACCGCAGGTCCGGCCCTCAACCCGCTCATCAAGGTCATGAACCTGGTGTCCCTCCTGATCCTGCCGGCGGTGATCACGCTGCACAAGCACACCGGCGCCCGCCTGGCCATCGCCGGCGTGTCCCTGGTGGTGCTGCTCTCGGCCATCGCCTTCTCCAAGCGCAAGACGGGGGCCATGGACGCCGACCTGCCCGCGGCCACCGAGCCGGTCGCCGCGCCGGTCGCCTGATCGACCGCCGGGGCACCGCCCGGCGCCGGAGACGTCCAGCTCACGGGGGCCGCAGGGTCCCGGTGAGGCGTCGGCGCCCTTGACAACGCCCGAAGCGACCGTCCACCCTGTCCCCGTTCCCATGGCTCCCACCGACCTCACCGACACGGCCCTCGAGGACCCCGGCGACACCGATGCCGGCGCCGGGGCGGGCCGCGGTCGGGGCGGGGCGAAACCCCTGGTCATCGTGGAGTCGCCGGCCAAGGCCAAGACCATCGCCGGCATCCTCGGACCGGACTACGTGGTCGAGTCGTCCATCGGCCACATCCGGGACCTCCCCGACGGGGCCGCCGAGGTGCCCGCCGCCTACAAGGGCGAGTCGTGGGCCCGGCTCGGTGTGGACACCGACAACGGGTTCAAGCCCCTCTACGTCGTGTCGGAGGGCAAGAAGGCCCAGGTGGCCAAGTTGAAGAAGCTGGCCAAGCAGGCGAGCGAGATCTACCTGGCCTCGGACGAGGACCGCGAGGGGGAGTCGATCGCCTGGCACCTCCTGCAGGTACTCAGCCCCCGGGTCCCGGTCAAACGCATGGTGTTCCACGAGATCACCCGGCCGGCCATCGAGCGGGCCGTGCGCGAGTGGCGCGACATCGACGACCGACTGGTCGACGCCCAGGAGGCCCGCAGGATCTTCGACCGCCTCTACGGCTACGAGGTCTCCCCGGTGCTGTGGAAGAAGGTCCTCCCCCGGCTCTCCGCCGGCCGGGTCCAGAGCGTGGCCACCCGGATGGTGGTGGCCCGGGAACGCGAGCGCATGGCCTTCCGTTCGGCGTCCTGGTGGGGGGTCGACGCCACCTTCACGGCAGAGGGCGCGGCCGCCAGGGCCGCTCCGGAAGGGACCCCCCGGTCGTTCGGAGCGTCGCTGGTCGCCCTCGACGGTCGGGCCCTCGCCACCGGGCGCGACTTCGACCCGTCCGGCGCCCTCGCGGCCAAGGAGCCCGTGGTGGTGCTGGGCGAGGGGGAGGCCCGGGCCCTGGCCGCCGGCCTCGAGGGCGCCCCCTTCGCCGTACGGTCGGTCTCCCACAAGCCCTACCGGCGCTCGCCGGCCGCCCCGTTCATCACCTCCACGCTCCAGCAGGAGGCCGGCCGGAAGCTGCGCTTCAGCTCGCGCCGGACGATGCAGGTGGCCCAGGGCCTCTACGAGCAGGGCTGGATCACCTACATGCGGACCGACTCGACGACCCTGTCGGACGAGGCCCTCAGCGCGGCCCGGGCCCAGGCCACGTCGCTCTACGGCCCCGCCTACGTGCCCGATGCACCCCGGCGGTACCAGAAGAAGGTGAAGAACGCCCAGGAGGCCCACGAGGCCATCCGCCCGGCCGGCGAGAGCTTCCGCACGCTCGAGGAGGCGGCCCGGTCGCTCTCGGGCGACGCACTCCGCCTCTACGATCTCATCTGGAAGCGCACGGTGGCGTCCCAGATGACCGACGCCCGGGGCACGAGCGCCCAGGTCCGTCTGGTCGGGGTGGCCACCGGTGGGGACCTGCCCGGCACCGAGGCCGAGTTCAGCGCCTCGGGCAAGGTCGTCGAGTTCCCGGGCTTCCTGCGCGCCTACGTCGAAGGGGAGGACGACCCCGAGGCGGAGCTTGCCGACCGCGAGGTCCACCTGCCCCCCATGGAGGAGAGGGATCCGGTCGCGGTCGACGGCCTCGAGCCCGGGGCCCACGCCACCCAGCCTCCGGCCCGCTACACGGAGGCCTCGCTGGTGAAGGCCATGGAGGACCTGGGGGTGGGGCGCCCCTCGACCTACGCCAGCGTCATCTCGGTCATCCTCAACAAGTACGTGTGGAAGAAGGGCTCGGCGCTCGTCCCCACGTTCACCGCCTTCGCCGTGGTCAGCCTGCTCGAGCGCTACTTCGGCGACTTGGTCGACTACGGCCTCACCGCGGCCATGGAGGACGACCTCGACGCCATCGCCGCCGGCGAACGGGAGTACCTTCCCTGGCTCAGCCGCTTCTACTTCGGTTCGACCGGGACGGAGGGTGACAACGGCGGCACGTCGATCACCGCCGTCGGGCTGAAGCAGGAGGTGGCCGCCAACCTCGGCGAGATCGACGCCGCCGAGATCAACTCCATCCCTCTCGGCACCGGGACCGACGGGCGCGAGATCGTGGCCCGGGTCGGCCGCTACGGCCCGTACCTCAAGCGGGGCGACGACACCGTCTCCATCCCCGACGACCTCGCCCCCGACGAGCTGACCGTCGAGAAGGCCGAGGAGCTGCTCGCCGCGCCGTCGTCCGACCGGGCGTTGGGCACCGACCCCGAGTCCGGCCTCCCGGTCCGGGTGAAGGCCGGCCGGTACGGGCCCTACGTGCAGCTCGGCGAGGGGGCCGACGGCGGCGCCAAGCCGCGTACGTCGTCCCTCTTCGCCTCCATGACGCCGGAGACGCTCACCTTGGAGCAGGCGCTCGACCTGCTGCGCATCCCCCGGGTGGTGGGTGCCGACCCGGCCACGGGCGAGGAGATCGTGGCCCACAGCGGCCGCTACGGTCCCTACCTCAAGAAGGGCACCGACTCACGCAGTCTGGCCAGCGAGGAGCAGCTGCTCACCGTGACGGTGGACGAGGCCCTCGAGCTCTTCGCCCAGCCCAAGCAGCGGGGCCGGACCGCGCGCGGGCCGCTGCGCGAGCTCGGCGCCGACCCGGCCACCGGTACCGCGCTCGTCGTGCGCGAGGGCCGGTTCGGTCCCTACGTGACCGACGGAACCACCAACGCCTCGTTGCGGCGGGGCGACGACGTCGAGAGCCTCACCGTCGAGCGGGCCGTCGAGCTCCTCGCCGAGCGCCGGGCCGCCGGGCCGCCGACCCGCGGCGCGAAGAAGGCCCCGGCCAAGAAGGCCGCCGCCAAGAAGGCCCCGGCCAAGAAGGCCGCCGCTAAGAAGGCCGCCGCCACGAAGGCCCCGGCCAAGAAGGCCGCCGCCACGAAGGCCGCGGCCAAGAAGGCCGCCGCCACGAAGG
>DAHVAJ010000011.1 GCA_027314705.1 Acidimicrobiaceae bacterium | reverse complement strand
TCGGGCTCGTTGCACCGCTCGCACTCGAGCTCGAGCGTGGAGTGCGCGATGCCGAAGGGCCCGGCGATGACCGCCTTGACCGCGTCCCCCACCTGCCGGGCGTCTTCGAGGCTGGGGTGGCCGGTCACCACCAGATGGGCCGAGAGCACCCGCATCTCGTTGGAGAGGCTCCAGACGTGCAGGTCGTGGACCTCACCCACCCCCGGCACGTCCCCCATGGCCGCGGTGAGCGCTCCCACGTCGAGGCCGGCCGGGGTCGACTCGAGGAGGACGGCCACGCTCGTCCGCAGGATGCCGGCGGCCTGGACCACGATGAGGGCGGCCACCACCAGGGCCGAGACCGGGTCGAGCCAGGTGGCCGCGGGCTCGGCCACCAGCACGGCCGCGGCCACCAGCACGGCCGCCGAGGCCAGGGCGTCGCCGGCCATGTGCAACAGGGCGGCGCGCATGTTGAGGTCGTTGCCGTGGTCGCGGAGCAGGAGGGTGGCGGCACCGTTCACGGCCAGGCCGACGGCGGCCACCACCACCACCACGCCGGCGTGCACCGGGGCGGGGTGGGCCAGGCGGTGGACGCTGGTGATCACGATGACCACGGTGACGGCGGCGATGAGGATGGCGTTGGCCAGGGCGGCCAGGATGGTGGCCCGGTGGTTGCCGTACGAGCGGGCCGGGCTCGGCGGCCGCAGGGCGAAGCGCACGGCCACCAGGGAGAGGAGGAGGGCGCCGACGTCGGTGAGGTTGTGGCCGGCGTCGGCCAGCAGCCCGGTGGAGTGGGCGGCCTGGGCGAAGGCCACCTGGACGACGACGAGGGCCGTGTTGAGGGCGAGGCTGACGGCGAGTTTTCCGGTGCGGTCCACGGTGTCCTCCGCGCCCAGCCTACCGGGGAGGATGCCCCGGCCCCGGCCCGTGGCGGGCGGGCTCAGGGCGCGCCCAGGGCCCGCCCGAGGGCGGCGAGGACCTGCTCGACGGCGGCCCCGAGGGAGGTGTCGGCGGCCACGGTGACCTCGGGGGCGGCAGGCACCTCGTAGGGGTCGTCGACACCGGTGAAGGAGCCCAGCCGGCCGGCCGCCGCCCGGGCGTAGAGGCCCTTCGGGTCCCGGGCGGCGCACTGTTCGGCCGACAGGTCGAGGTAGATCTCGACGAAGGCCAGCCCGGCCTCCTCGTGCAGGCGGCGGGCCCGGGCCCGCGAGGCGGCGTACGGGCTGATGACGGCCACCACGGCCACCAGCCCGGCGTCGGCCAGGAGGCGGGCCACCTCGGCCACCCGGCGGACGTTCTCCGTCCGGTCCTCCCGGGTGAAGCCGAGGTCGGCGTTGAGCCCGGTGCGCAGGTTGTCGCCGTCGAGCCGGTAGGCGGCCCGCCCCGCAGCGATGAGGCGCTGCTCGACGGCGGCGGCCAGGGTGGACTTGCCCGAGCCCGACAGCCCCGTGCACCACAGCGTGGCGCCCGGGCCGCCGAGGGCGGCCTCCCGTTCGGCCCGGGTGACGTCGCCCTCGTGCCAGGTCACGTCGGAGGAGGGTGCCATGGGCCGGCCCCGACTCAGTCGGTGCGGAGGAGCATCCCGGCCCCAGCCGTCCCGTTGGTGTCCTCCGGAGCGAGGATGAACGAGCCGGTGGAGCGGTTGCGCCGGTAGGCGTCGTAGGTGAGGGGCTGGGTGGTCCGCAGGCTGACCCGGCCCACGTCGTTCAAGGTGAGGGTGGACGCACCCTCGTCCCGGCTCAGGGTGTTCACGTCCAGCCGGTAGTGGATGGCGCGCACCACGGCCCGGACCCACCGGGTGGTGTGCTTGAGGGCCAGGAAGTCCCCGACCTGCAGCGGTCGCTCGGTCATCCAGCACACCATGGCGTCGAGGTCCTGGCCCACGTGGGGGCGGTTGTGGGGGCGGCAGATCAGGTCGCCCCGGGAGACGTCGAGGTCGTCGGCCAGCCGGACGGTGACCGCCATCGGGGCGAAGGCCTCCTCGACCGGTCCCTCGAAGGTGTCGATGGCGGTGATCGTTGTGGTGAGCCCCGAGGGCAGGAGGAGGACCTCGTCGCCGGGACGGAAGACCCCGCCCTCGATGCGGCCGGCATAGCCGCGGTAGTCGTGGTGCTCGGTCTGGTGCGGGCGGATCACGTACTGGACGGGCAGGCGGGGGTCGATGAGGTTGCGGTCGGAGGCGATGTAGACCTGCTCGAGGTGGTGGAGGAGCGAGGCCCCCTCGTACCAGGGCATGTTGGCCGACCGGGTCACCACGTTGTCGCCCTGGAGGGCCGAGATGGGGATGAAGGTCACGTCGGCCACGTCCAGCCGGCTGGCCCAACCCGTGAAGTCCTCCCGGATGGCGTCGAAGGTGGCCTGGTCGTAGTCGACGAGGTCCATCTTGTTGACGCACACCAAGAGGTGGGGCACGCGCAGCAGCGAGGCCAGGAAGGCGTGGCGCCGGGTCTGCTCCACGACGCCCTTGCGGGCGTCCACCAGCACCAGGGTGAGGTCGGCCGTCGAGTTCCCGGTGACCATGTTGCGGGTGTACTGCACGTGGCCGGGGGTGTCGGCGATGATGAACTTGCGGGCCGGGGTGGCGAAGTAGCGGTAGGCGACGTCGATGGTGATGCCCTGTTCGCGTTCGGCCCGGAGGCCGTCGGTGAGGAGGGCCAGGTCGGTGTACTCGGTGCCCCGCTGGGCCGAGGCCCGCTCGACGGCCTCGAGCTGGTCCTCGAAGATGGCCTTCGAGTCGTAGAGCAGGCGCCCGATGAGGGTGCTCTTGCCGTCGTCGACCGAGCCGGCGGTGGCGAAGCGCAGGAGCTCCATCAGAAGTACCCCACCCGCTTGCGGTCCTCCATGGCCGCCTCGCTGGTGCGGTCGTCGGCCCGGGTCGCCCCCCGCTCGGTGAGCCGGGAGGCGGCCACCTCCTCCACGACGTCCTCGACGGTGCCGGCCGTCGACTCGACGGCGCCGGTGCACGTCATGTCCCCCACCGTCCGGTAGCGCACGGTGGCCTCGAAGGGCTCCTCGCCGTCCCGGGGCGTCACGAAGGGTCCGGTGGCCACCAGCATCCCGTCCCGGCGGACGACCCGGCGGCGGTGGGCGAAGTAGATGGACGGCAGCGCCAGGTGCTCGTGGGCCACGTACTTCCAGATGTCGAGCTCCGTCCAGTCCGAGAGGGGGAAGACCCGGATGTGCTCGCCGGGCCGGTGGCGGCCGTTGTAGAGCGACCAGAGCTCGGGGCGCTGGTTCTTCGGGTCCCACTGGCCGAACTCGTCCCGGAAGGAGAAGACCCGCTCCTTGGCC
>DAHVAJ010000076.1 GCA_027314705.1 Acidimicrobiaceae bacterium | reverse complement strand
TGGGCCGCCCCGGCCGGCGCCGGGCGCACGGGAAGGGAGCCCCATGCCAGCGACGTCACCGGGACCGCTCGACGGCCTGCGGGTCCTCGACCTGACGTCGGTCGTGATGGGCCCCCTGGCCACCCAGATCCTCGGCGACCTCGGCGCCGACGTGATCACCGTGGAGGACCCCCGGGGCACCCTCAGCCGGGTCATGACCGCCGGGCCCGCGCCCCAGCTCTCGGGGGTCGCCCTCAACCTCCTGCGCAACAAGCGGAACGTCACCCTCGACCTCGCCACCGCTGAGGGACGCGACGCGGTACTGGCCATCGCCGCCACCGTCGACGTGGTGGTGACCAACCTCCGACCGGGGACCCTCGCCCGCCACCGCCTCACCTACGCCGACGTGTCCACCGTGCGGCCCGACATCGTCTTCTGCCAGGCACAGGGGTACCCGTCCGACTCCGAGGCCGCCGACGCGCCGGCCTACGACGACGTCATCCAGGCCGGCACGGGCATCCCCGACACCTTCCGCCGGACCGACGGCGAGCCGCGTTTCGTCCCCACGCTGGTGGCCGACAAGGTGAGCGGCCTCACCATCGCCTATGCCGTCCTCGCCGCCCTCTTCCGGCGCGAGCGCACCGGGAGGGGCCAGCACCTCGAGGTCCCGATGGCGGACGTCATGACCGCCTTCACCCTCGTCGAGCACGCCGGCGCGGCCACCGCCGTGCCGCCCCAGGGTGACCCGGGCTACGCCCGCATCCTCGACCCGAACCGACGGCCCCAGCGCACGGCCGACGGGTGGATCAGCGTGCTGCCCTACACCCGTCAGAACTTCGACTCCCTGTTCCGTGAGGCGGGTCGTCCCGACCTGGCCGAGGACGGACGCATCGACACGGCGCGGTCGCGTCTCGCCAACATCGACACCCTCTACCGGGACCTGGCCACCCTGCTCCCCCACCGCACCACCACCGAGTGGCTGACGTTCTGCTCGGCCGCCGGCGTCCCGGCGTCGCCCGTGGCCACGCTGGAGGAGCTCATCGACTCCCTGCCCATCGCCGAGCACCCGCGGGCCGGATCGTACCGGGTCCTCCCCCAGCCGGTCCGCTTCTCGGGCGTCGGCGGTCCGACCGTCCGGCGGCCCGCCGGCCTGAGCGGCGAGCACACCGACGAGGTCCTCGCCGAGGTGGCCGCCTGGTCGCCCCGGGCCGGGGCGCCGGGGGGTGGCCGGTGAGCGCCGGGGCCGCCTTCGGCGACGTGACCGCGGCGGTGGTCGGCCCGGTGGTCGAGATCGAGCTCCACCGTCCCCCGGCCAACTACTTCGATGCCGTCCTGCTCGGCGGGGTGGTCGAGGCCGTCGGGTGGGCCGCGGCCGAGGGCTGCCGGGCGGTCGTGCTCTGCTCCGAGGGCCGCCACTTCTGCGCCGGACTCGACTTCGGCCGCACCAGCCGACCTGAAGCCGACCAGCTCGTCACCCTCTACGACCGCGCCCTCGCCCTGGTGGACGGCCCGCTGCCGGTGGTGGTGGCCGTCCAGGGTGCGGCCGTCGGTGGCGGGCTCGGCCTGGCCCTGGCCGGCGACTTCCGCGTGGGCTCCCCGGCCAGCCGGTTCTCGGCCAACTTCGCCCGCCTCGGCCTCCACCAGGGCTTCGGCATCTCCCGCACCCTCCCCCTGGTGATCGGCCACCAGCGGGCGCTCGAGCTCCTGACCACCGGTCGCCGCATCGACGGGACGGAGGCGCTGGCCATCGGACTGTGCGACCGGCTGGCCGAAGATCCGCGGGTGGGCGCCCACGGCCTGGCCGCCGAGCTGGCCGCCTCGGCGCCCCTGGCCGTGGCCGCCATCCGCCGGACCCTGCGCGCTGACCTGGTGGCCGGGTTCGCCGCCGCCGTGGAGCACGAGCGGGCCGAGCAGCTCCACCTCATGGGCACGGCCGACTTCGCCGAGGGTGTGGCCGCCTCGCTCGAGCGGCGGCCTCCCCGCTTCGAGGGCCGCTGAGCGCCGGTCGGTCAACCAGCGGCATCGGCGGCCAGCTCGCCCCGGGTGGCGTCGGACAGGGGCGTCCCCACCCGGCCCTCGGGGTAGGCCGGGTGGTCGACGGCCAGCCGGGCAGGACCGCCGGCCAGCGCCCGGCGCTGTGCGCCGGTGAGGGCGAAGCGCACGTAGTGCACGGCCGAGGTGGTGGTCTCCCGGGTGAGCCGGGTCTCGTGGGAGGCCTCGGGCACGGATCGGACGGTCCCGGCGCCCGGGCCGTCCCCGAGCACCAGCACCACCGACCGCTCGATCCCGACGAGCCGGGGCAGCCAGGTGCGGAGCTCCTCCTCGGTGACCAGCTCGAGGAAGAGGGTGGCCGAGAGCTCACCCGGGCCGGGCAACAGCCGGTTGTAGACGTCGAGCTCGTGCTGGATCTCGGCGTCCGTGGCCAGACGCTCGGCGCGGGCCATCTCCTGGACCTGGAAACGGACGGTCGTGCGGTTCTCGAAGGTGAGCGTCACGACCGGGCCGACGGACACCCGCCGCCGCTTCTTCACGGCGATGACCTCGCGCCGGAATGCGTCCCGGCCGCGCTCGTAG
>DAHVAJ010000008.1 GCA_027314705.1 Acidimicrobiaceae bacterium | reverse complement strand
GGGTCGTCGACGCCCACCACGGCCCCGGCCGGCGGCACCCCGGGCGGAACCGGTGCGTCCACGGGCCCTGGTCGCCCGGGCCCCGCCCGTGCGGGGCCCGATGGCCACCCTCAGCGGACGGCCGCGCCCAGCCGTCCGTGCGCCGCCGGGCGCGCCGCGGCCGCCCCCGGCCACCGGAGGCCGGCCGCCTCAGCCAGCAGGCGGGACGTGCCGAGGAGCTCGTCTCCCAGCTCGGCCCGCAGGGCGGCCAGGAGGGCGGCCGTCGCCCGGGCGTCGCCCAGGGCGCTGTGGTGGTCGGCCCAGACCAGCCCGAAGTGGTCGCAGCAGTCCACCAGACGGGCCTTGCCCGGCAACGGCAGGTGGGCCTGGGCCACCGGGAGGGTGTCGAGGGTGGGGAGCCGTCCGGGGACGGCGGCGTCGCCGCCGGCCCGGCGGCACTCGGCCCGCAGGAAGGCGAGGTCGAACCGGTCGACGTTGTGACCGACCAGGACCCGGCCCGAGCACCGGTCGGCCACGAACGGCCACACCTCGGCGAAGGTCGGGGCCCCGGCCAGCATGGCCGCCTCGATGCCGTGGACGTGGGTCGGACCCGGGTCACGACCCGGGTCGAGGAGGGTGCAGAAGGCGTCCGTCTCGCGCCCGTCGGCGTCGAGGACCACCACCGCCACCTCGACGATGCGCTCGCGCTCGGGAGCGAACCCGGTCGTCTCGACGTCCACGACGGCGAACCCCGGCCCGGTCCCGGCGAGCGATTCCACGGGGCCCACCGTAGATCCCCGGAGTGACAGGGTGCCGCACCTCCGCCCGCCGGGCGACCGGACGCGGCCGGGGGGCGGCGGACCGGCCGACCACGACGACCGGTGGGACCCGGCCCCCGTCCCTCCGGCCCGACCGGACGGTCAGGCCGGACGGTCCGGCGGGACGGTCAGGCCGGGGCGCCCGACCCGACCAGCTCCTTCAGCTGGGCGGCCACGTCGGCCTCGTGCCGGGCCTCGTCCTCGCGGGCCTTCTTCGGGCTCCACCGGCCCCGGTTGAGCCAGATGGTCGGGATGAACAGCACCATCCCGCCCAGGCAGACCCAGAACCAGTTCTGCCACTGCTTGGGCGACTTGACCACGTTGTGCGACAGGGCGAGGAGCTGGCTCTGGTGGGCACCGAGGTAGCCGAGCTGGGACTGGTAGGGGACGACCAGCTTCTGGAGCTTGGCCGCGTTGGCCGCCACCTTGGCGAAGACCGCCGGGCCCACGGCCTTCTCGAGGGCGGTCAGATTGGCCGGTGTGGGCGCCTTGTTGACCGCGGCCACGGCCGCCGCGTTCTGGGGCTCCTGGAGGACGGTGAGCCAGCTGGCGTTGGCCGTGGCGAAGGCCACCGAGTCCGGGTGCTGGAGCTGGAACTGCTGGACGTTGAAGGGCGCCGAGCCGTCGGGGAACGTCGTGGCGTAGGGGGTGTTGTCGACCACGGGGTTGACCGAGTTGATGACCACCGGCAGGAAGATGAAGGAGAGGCCGACCACCAGGCGCAGCAACCACCCCCACAGGGCCAGCCCGGTGCCCACCAGGGCGGGGTTCTTGGCCTCGACCATCTCGGTGTAGCCGGCCATCCAGGGGGCGTAGGTGAGCGAGATGCAGGCGGCCAGGGGGACCTCGAGGGCGATCAGCGTCCCGAAGCTGGTGAAGGGGTGGCTGGCCTGGTGCTGGAAGAGCAGCAGCATCACGATGGCCCCCACCGCCCCCACCAGCATGAGGGGCTTCCGCACCCGCAGCACGTCCGAGAGGATGCCGAAGACGACGAGGGCGACGGCGTCGGCGGCCCAGAACCAGATGTTGAGGTAGTTGGCCTGCGACGTGGAGAGGTTGAGCCCCGACGAGCTCCGGAAGACGGTGGCCCAGTAGATGGTGAAGAAGCCCGAGGCGGCGTAGTAGAGGAGGAGGAAGACCGAGATGCCGAGGGCCGAGCCCACGAGGTCCCACTTGAGGATCTGGCGCCAGGGGTGGAGGGTGGCCGCCATGACCTGGTCGGCCGAGATGCCCCGGGCCTTGGCCTCCACCAGGGCCCGGTCCTGTTCGGTGACCATGAGCTGCTCGCGCAGGCCCGAGGAGAGGTCCTTCATGAAGAAGAGGGCCAGCACGAAGACCACGATGGACACCGCGCCCGAGATGATGAACTGCGACTTCCAGCCGGCGAGCCCGTGGTGGCGGAGGAAGTACTCGATGGTGTTGGTGGCCACGATGGAGGTGATGAGCGACCCGGCCACCGGGCCGACCGTCCAGAAGCCCATGGCCGAGGCCCGGCCCAGCTGGGGCGAGAAGTCGCGCACCAGGGCGGGAGTGGCCACGAGGATGGCCCCTTCGACCACGCCGAGCACAGAGATGACGATGAAGAACTCGAGCTCGGTCGTGCACAGGGGGACGCCGACGGCCACGAGGAGCCCGACGATGAGGAGGCCGTAGATGACCACGTTCGACCGGCCGAGCTGGTCGGTCCTCGAGGCCGGCAACGAGGCGAAGGCGCCGAGCAGGTTCGAGACGATGACGATCGCCACGTAGTAGGCGAACGACATGTGGAAGTACCGCAGGATCTGCGGCGTGACGCCGGTCTGGGTGAAGTACGTGTAGTAGAGGACGATGGTGGCCAGCACGGCCAGGCCCAGGTAGGCGGACCGCTTACCCGTCGTCGGGTACTCGTCGATCTCGTGGACGAAGAGGAAGCGGAAGAGCGCCCCGCGCTGCTTGGTCGCCCCGCCTGCTGTCGCCGTTTCGGCTGCCATGGCCAACCCCCCCTTGGGTCAACTGCACGCCCTCCCCGGACGCCAGAGCAGACCGTAGCGCAGTCACCCCACCTCGGTCGCGGAGCCTCCGCCGCCCGCTGCCGGGGCCGGCGGCCCGGACGGGCCGGTCAGGCGTCGAGGACGGCGGTGGCGATGCGTTCCTCGAGGTCCCGGGTGTCCAGCCACGAGAGCTGGAGCTGCTTGGCCCGCCGGAAGTAGAGCTGGATGTCGAACTCCACGGTGAAGCCGATCCCGCCGAAGATCTGCTGGGCCGTGGCCGTCACGTCCCGGTAGGTCGAGCAGGCGAACAGCTTGGCCATGGGGGCCAGCTTGGCCACCGAGCGGCCCTCGGCGCGGGCCCAGGCCGCCTCGTGGACGAGTACCTCGGCCCCGTCCACCGCCGTGGCCGCGTCGGCCAGGTAGTGGGCCAGGGCCTGGAAGGCGCCGAGCGGCTTGTCGAACTGCTGGCGGTCCTTGGCGTACTGGACGGTGATCTCGAGGGCGTAGCGGGCCCCGCCCACGGCCTGGGCCGCGGCCAGGATGGTCGCGTCGTGCAGCACCTCGTCCCAGGTGGCCCAGCCGGAGCCGGCCGCCCCGATGCGGTCGGAGGTCGCGACCCGCACGCCGTCGAGGTCCACCCGGTACTGGGCGTCGGAGCCCACGGAGAGCTGCTGGGTCAGGGTCACGCCCTCGGCCGCCGGGTCGACCAGGAAGAGGTCGACGTCGGCGACGGCGTCGCCCGTGCGGGCCAGCACCACGAGGCGGTCGGCCGAGGAGGCGAAGGCCACGTGGCGCTTGGTCCCGGTCAGGGTCCAACCGTCGTCGTCGGGCACGGCGCGCAGCTGCACGCCGGTCGGCGCGAACGTGTGCTCCGGCTCGAGCCAGGCCGGGGTGAGCACGGCCTCTCCGGTGACGACGCGGGGGAGCCAGGCCCGCTTCTGGTCCTCGTCGCCGGCCCGCGCCAGGGCCCCGGCCGAGAGCACGGCGCTCACGAAGTGCGGCGAGGGGGCGAGCGCCCGGCCGAACTCCTCGTAGACGACCACGCCCTCGACGGCGGTCATGCCCGAACCCCCGTACTGCTCGGGCAGCTGCAGGCCGATGAGGTCGAGGTGGGCCAGCTGCTTCCACAGCTCGGGGGCGTACCCGCGCGGGTCGTCCTCGAGCTCGCGCACGACGCTCAGGGGGCTGGCCGTGGCGCAGACGCCGCGCACCGTGTCGCGGAGCATCTCCTGCTCGGGGCTGAAGGTCAGGTCCAACATGTCTCGGTCTCCTCGGTGTCGGCGTGCGGCGTGCTCGTCGGTGGGGTCGGCTGCGGGTGCCGGGGGTCAGGGCCGCCAGCGGTCGCCGCGGCGGGCCCACGGGTTGTCGTCGGCGGCGCGGGGCAGGGCCACCTTGGCCGTGCAGGCCGTCTTGGTGTCCCCGTCGACCGACACCGTGACCTCGAGGGCCGCCCAGCCGCACCCCGTCTCGTCGACGCCGGTGTCGGTCACGGTGCCCCGGAAGACCATGGTGTCGCCCGGGAAGATCGACCCCAGCATGCGGAACGTCATCCGCTGGAGGCGCCCGTGGGGCCCGGTCCAGTCGGTCACGTACCGCTCGAACCAGGCGGCCAGGTTGGGGGTGTTGAGGAAGATGTCGCGGGTGCCGTTGCGGTTGACGGCGAAGTCCTTGTCGTGGTGCATGGGCCGCCAGTCCCGCGCCGCCAGCGCCCCGAGGACGACGGTGGTGGCCGTGACCGGATGGGCCAGCTCGGGGAGGGTCGCACCGGGCGTCACCCCGTCGAGCAGGAGGGTCGGGGTGGTGGTCACCGGCCTGCCTCCGCCCTGGCGGCGGCCCGCCGGTAGCCGAAGCCGGTGTAGCTCTCGACGGCCACGAGCTCCCGCTGCTGGTTGCGGTACTCGACGTCGATCACCCAGAAGCGGCCGGTACCCAGCCGCGTGGTCTTCTCCTCGCTCACCGACCGCAGGATCTGCCGGGTGGTGAGCCGGTCACCGGGCCGCACCGGCTCGTGGAAGACGATGGAGTTGTCGCTCATGACGGCCTCCGGCAGGCCCAGCCCCTCCTTCAGGTCGAAGTGGACCTGGAGGGGCAGGGCGGCCGTGGTGCGGCCGGGGGCCCAGTGGTGGGGCCGGAACCAGACCGACACCATCGTCGGCGGGGCGACGGGACCGCCGGTCAGCTCGTCGGCCACGGCGTCGTCCCAGAACAGGGGGTTGCCGTTCTCCACCGAGGAGCAGGTGGTCCAGATGTAACCCCGCTCCACCGGGAACTCGCCCTCCTCCTCGTACTGCTCGACCCCGAGCAGGCCCTCGATGTCGTCGATGCCGATGGCGCTCATGCCACCACCCCCTTGGTCAGGAGCGCCGCCCGGCGCTCGCTCCCGAGGCCGGCCGCGGCCAGCACCTCGTCGGCGTCCGAGTGGCCGGGGTCCCCGGCGGCCACCGGGCGGCCCCGCCCGGCCATCCCGGCCAGCACCGGCCCGACCTGGCGGAACCGTTCCGGCACGCCCTCCCGGGACGGGTCGGCGGTCGCCTCCACGAAGGCGCCCCGGGCCCGGAATTGGGCGTCGTCGGCCACCTCGGCCACCGTCAGCACGGGGCTCACGCAGGTGTCCGCCCCGCCCAGGGCCTCGATCCACTCGTCCCGGCCCCGGGTGGCGAAGGCGGCCCGCAGGTCGGCCCGGACCTCGTCCTGGACGGCGTCGTCGAGCTGGCGGTCGACCCAGCGCTCGCACCCCAGCCGGCGGCAGAGGTTGGCCCAGAACTTGGGCTCGATGGCTCCGACGGCCAGCCACCGACCGTCCCCGGCCCGGTAGGTGTCGTAGCAGGCGTACCGCCCGGTGACCATCGAGGTGCCCGGTCCGACCTCGGCCCCGGTGGCCAGGTGCTCGTCGACCGCCAGCGAGGTGAGCCACAGGACGCCGTCGGCGATGGACACGTCGAGGTGCGCCCCCCGGCCCTCGGCCCCCCGGCCGTGGAGGGCGCACAGGATGGCCAGGGCGGCGTGGAGGCCGCCGGCGGCGGCGTCGGCCACCGTGGCCCCGGGCACCGGCGGGCCGCCGTCGGCCCGCGGCCCGGTCGAGGCCAGGAAGCCGCCCACGGCCAGGTAGTTGAGGTCGTGCCCGGCCCAGGCCGCCCGGGGCCCGTCCTGCCCGTAGCCGGACGTCGAGCACAGGATGACGCGGGGGTTGACGGCGGTGAGGTCGGCGAAGCCGATCCCGAGCCGGTCGCACACCCCGGGCCGGAAGCTCTCGACGACGACGTCGGCCGTCCGCACCAGGTCGAAGAAGGCGGCCCTCCCGTCGGGGTCCTTCAGGTCGAGGGCCAGGTGCGAGAGGTGGCGGGCCCCGCTGTAGGCGTAGAAGGGGGGCCGGATGGGCTGGGCCCCCCGGCCGGGCACGGCGCCGACCTTCACGACGGTCGCGCCGTAGTCGGCGAGGACCCGCGTGCACCGGGCGGCCGGGCCCACGGTGGCCAGGTCGAGCACGGTCACGCCGGCCAGGGGTCCGCCCGGGCCCGGCGGGGGCGCGGCGGCAGGCGGGTCGGGGCGGTCGGTCACGGGAGCGGGCCGGTTCAGAAGTTCTTGGGCAGGCCGAGCTTGCGCCGGGCGATGATGTTCTTCTGGATCTCCGAGGACCCGCCGCCGATGGTGTCGATGACCGTGTAGCGGTAGGTCGACTCGGACCGCCCGGCCATGGGGGCCTCGTCGGTGTGGACGCGGAGCTGGCCGCCGGGGCCGGCGAGGTCCATCGATGCGTCGGCCAGCCGCTGGGAGAACTCGGTGGTGAAGAGCTTGTACTCCGAGGCCTCTGCGGTCGGGGGCGCCCCCCCGGCGGCCGAGGCGGCCACGAACTTGAGGCCGAGGGCCCGGGCCACCTCGGCCTCGGTGTGGAGGTGGGCCATCTCGGCCCGCACCACGGCGTCGTCCCTCATGGGCACGCCGTCCCGGGTGGCCGTGCGCACGTACTCGGTGAGCAGCCCCAGGCGCTGGGCGATGGGCGAGTACGTGAACAGGGTGAACCGCTCGAGATCGAGCGCCTCGGAGATGTACTGGAAGCCGCGGTTGACGTCGCCCACCACGTAGTCGTCCGAAACCCAGACGTCGTCGAGGTAGACCTCGTTGGTCCGCTCGTCGCCCATGGTCCAGATGGCCTTCACGGTGATGCCCGGATGGTCCATGGGCACGAGGAACAGGGTGATGCCGTGGTGCTTGGGAGCCTCCGGGTCGGTACGGGCGCCGACCCAGTACCAGTCGGCGAAGTGGGCAGAGGTGGTCCAGGTCTTCTGGCCGTTGAGCCTCCAGCCGTCGCCGTCGCGGGTGGCCTTGAGCTGCATCGACGCCGCGTCCGACCCGGCGTTGGGCTCCGAGTAGCCCACGGCGAACTCGACCTCGTTGCGGAGGATCTTGGGCAGGAACTCCTGTTTCAGCTTCTCGCTGCCGTGCATGATGATGGTCTTGCCGATGATGCCGACGCCCTTGCCGATCTGGGGGCCGCCCCGGGCGGCGAGCGCCTCGTTGAGCAGGTACTCGTAGACGCCGTTGCCGTCCTGGCCCCCGTACGCCTCGGGCCAGGTGATGCCCAGCCAGCCCTGCTCCCCGACCTTGGCCATGAACTGGCGGCGCCGCGGCGTGTCGACGATCTGGGCCATGTTCTCCCGGGTGACGTCGAAGACCTCGGGATCGTCGTTGGCGTCGAGGAAGGCCTCGACCTCCTTCACGAACTCGATCTGTTCGGGGGTGAACTCGAAGTCCATGGACGGAGCCTCCATGCCTCGGGCCTCGGGGGCGGGGCGGTGGTGTACCTGACTGACCGTCAGATACGGTGGCCATCATAGGATGGCGGGGCAGGCGGGGCCAACGTCGCGCCGGTCCGGGGCGGGGGCGGCGCCCCCGAGGGACGGAGGGACGACCACCATGCACGAGGCGCCGACCGACGGGGTGCGGCCGTGACCAGGGGCATCGCCGGCATCGCCGGGTACGTGCCCTACCGGCGGCTCCAGCGGGCCGAGGTGGCCCGTCTCTTCGGCACCGGCGGGGGCAGGGGTGCCCGGTCCGTGGCCTCCCACGACGAGGACACCACCACCATGGGCGTGGAGGCGGCCCGGCTGGCCCTGAAGGCCGTGCCCGGGGCCGCCCCCGGGGCCGTCTGGCTGGCCACCGCCACCCCCGCCTACCTCGACAAGACCAACGCCGCCACCGTCCACGCCGCCCTGCGCCTGCCCTCCGACGTGGCCGCCTACGACTTCGGTGGGGCCCTCCGCTCCGGCGCCGGCGCCCTGCGCACCGCGCTCGGGGCCCCGGGCTCGGGGACGACGCTGGTGGTGACGGCCGACCTGCGCGACGGTCTGCCGACCTCGGCCGACGAGTCGGCCGGGGGGGACGGGGCGGCGGCCGTGCTCGTGGCCGACGACTCCCCCGGCACTCCGCTGCTGGCCGAGTACCTCGGTGGGGCGTCGGTGAGCGACGAGTTCGTCGACCGCTGGCGACCGGCCGGCGAGCGCCGGTCGCGCACCTGGGAGGAGCGCTTCGGCGAGACCCGCTACGTGCCCCTCGGGGCCGAGGCCTGGGAGGCCGGGCTCAAGGCGGCCGGCCTGACCCCCGGCGAGGTCGACCGGGTGGCGGTCACCGGCATGCACGGCCGGGCGGCCAAGGCCGTGGCCCGGGCCCTCGGCGTCCGCGACGGCGCCCTGGCCGACGACCTCTCGACCACCGTGGGCCAGACCGGCACGGCCCACCCGCTCCTCGTCCTGGCGGCCATGGTGGAGGAGGCGGGGCCCGGCGAGGTGGTGGCCGTGCTCTCCCTCGCCGACGGGGCCGACCTCCTGTGCTTCCGCACGACCGAGGCCCGGGCCGCCTGGACGCCGGCCGAGACGGTGGCCGACCAGGTGGCGGCCGGGGCGGACCTCCCCTACGGCAAGTTCCTCTCCTGGCGGGGGATGGTCACCCCCGAGCCGCCGCGGCGCCCCGAGCCGCCGCGCGTGTCGTCCTCGGCGGCCGGGCGCAACGAGGCGTGGAAGTTCGGCTTCGTGGGGTCCGAGGACCGTTCGACGGGGGCGGTCCACCTGCCCCCGTCGCGGGTGTCGATGCGGGGCGGTGCCGTGGACGACATGGCGCCCGTGGCCCGGGCCGACGCGGTGGGGACCATCGCCACCTATACCGTCGACCGGCTGGCCTACTCGCCGAGCCCCCCCATCGTCTTCGCCGTCCTCGACTTCGAAGGTGGCGGGCGCTTCCCCGTCGAACTGACCGACGTCGACCCCGAGGCCGTGTCCATCGGCGACCGGGTGGTCATGACCTTCCGGCGGCTGTACACGGCCGACGGCATCCACGACTACTTCTGGAAGGCCCGGCCGGCCCGCACCCCGGCCGGGGACGGCTGAGGCCGGCCGGGGCCGGCGGGCACGGATCGGGACACCGAAGGAGAGCAGGAGCGCAATGGCATCGCACGGCATCAAGGATCGGGTGGCGATCGTGGGGATGGGCTGCACCCGGTTCGCCGAACACTGGGACAAGGGCCTCGACGACCTCATCGTGGACGCGGCCACCGAGACGTTCGCCTCGGCCGGCGTGACCAAGGACGAGGTCGACGCCTTCTGGTTCGGCACCGCCCAGTCGGGGATGAGCGGGATCACCCTGGCCCGGCCCCTCCAGCTCGAGGGCAAACCGGTCACCCGGGTGGAGAACTACTGCACGACCGGGTCCGAGGCGCTCCGGGCCGCGGCCTACGCCGTGGCCTCGGGGGCCTACGACGTGGCCATGGCCGTCGGCGCCGAGAAGGTGAAGGACTCCGGCTACCAGGGCCTCAACGCCTTCCCCATCCCCAACGACGGAACGGCCCGCACCCTCACCGCGGCGGCCATGTTCTCGATGGTGGCCCCGGCCTACGCCAAGAAGTACGGCGTCGACGAGGACGAGCTCGCCGGCGTGCTCGCCCGCATCTCGTGGAAGAACCACCAGAACGGGGCCCGCAACCCCCGGGCCCAGTTCCGCAAGGAGGTCTCGGTCGAGACGATCTGCGCCTCGCCCCGGGTGGCCGGGCGCCTCGGCGTCTTCGACTGTGCCGGCGTGGCCGACGGCGCCGCCGCGGCCATCGTGGTCCGGGCCGAGGACGCCCACCGCTACACCGACCGCCCGCTCTACATCAAGGCCCTCTCCTTCGCCGCCGGCAGCGGCTCGGGGCTCATCGACCCCGACTACGACTACACGTGGTTCCCCGAGTGCGCCCGGGCCGCCGACGACGCCTACGCCCAGGCCGGCATCACCGACCCCCGGGCCCAGCTGGCCATGGCCGAGGTGCACGACTGCTTCACGCCGACCGAGCTCGTCCTCATGGAGGACCTCGGCTTCGCCGAACGGGGCACGGCCTGGAAGGAGGTCCTGGCCGGCACCTTCGACCGGACCGGACCGCTCCCGGTCAACCCCGACGGCGGCCTCAAGAGCTTCGGGCATCCGGTCGGGGCCTCGGGGCTGCGGATGTTCTTCGAGACCTGGCTGCAGCTCCGGGGGGAGGCGACCCCCGAACGCCAGATCGAGACGGACCGGACCCTCGCCCTCACCCACAACCTGGGCGGCTACCCGGGCGAGATGGTCGCGTTCGTCTCGGTGGTCGGCACCGAGCTCGGCTGAGCCGCTCCCGGCCCTCCCGACCCCGCACCGCCGTGGCCCCGGCGACCGGCGGCTCAGTGGCCGGCGGCCCGGCCGTACGAGGGGTGGGCCAGGCGGCCGCCCACCGGGGTCGCCCGCCGCACCGGGTCGTCCCGCTCCGGCAGGTAGCGGAGCTTGCGCTCGTGCTCCTGGGCCCGCTGGCGCAGATGGACGAGGAGGGTCACGTAGGCGCCGAGGGCGACGGCGCACAGGGCGGTGAGGGCCCACAGGACGGCGGCGCCGGAGGCCGCCGAACCCAGGAGCCCGACACCCGTGGCCCCGGCCAGGACGACCAGCGTGTCGCGGCGACGCCGCCGGGCGGCGGCCTGGCGGGCGATGACGTCGGGGGGCCGGCGGGGCAGGTGGTGCCCGTCCGGCGGTTCGGGCCGGGCGACCGACGGCACGGCGCCGACGGCGCGCCGGGGGGCGGCACGGGCGTCGGGCACCTCGGCGACGGGCGGACCCGGACGCACCGGGGCGGCCGACTCGGCGTGACCGTGGGGCGGCTCGCCGAGGAAGGCCAGGGCCGGCCGGGGCAGCTCGCTGGCCCCGACCACGGTGAGGACCGGCGGCCGGTCGCCCGGGTAGTGGACGCCGGACCGGGGGGCGTCGCCGTCGAGGGCGCGCAGCCGGTAGGCGGGGGCCACGATGGGCTCGGGGGCGGAGTGCTCGAGGATGCGGAGCTGGTGGTGGAAGTGGGTGATCGAGTGGATCCCGTCGGTGGACCGGGAGCGCCGTCGGAGGAGGCTCGGGCCGACGATCACGGCCCACGCCACCAGGATGATGATCACCACGGCCACGGGCATCAGCTCCTCGACCTACCTTCCGTGCCGGAAAACCCTAATGAGAAGGCGTTCCGCACTGGTGGATGGTCGGGGACCGACAGCACCGCCGGGACCGTCGGTGACGACCCCGGCAGCCCTCCCCGGTTGCGCTCGCCCCTTGCTACACCCGGACCGGTCGGGCCGCAACCCGAACCCGGGCACCGGGCGCGGCGTCCCGCCGGGGGCGCCGCGGGCGGGCGCGGCCGGCGGCGTCAGTCGAAGACCGGCGGCGAGGTGCGGGTGCGCTTGAGCTCGTAGAAGCCCTCGGTGCCGGCCACCAGGAGGACGCCGTCCCACAGGCGGCCGGCCGCCTCGCCCTTCGGGGCGGGGGTGACCACCGGCCCGAAGAAGGCCACCCCGGCCACGCTGATGACCGGCGTGCCCACGTCCATGCCCACCTGGTCCATGCCGGCGTGGTGGGACGCCTTGAGCGCCTCGTCGTGGGCGTCCGTCTCGGCCGCGTCGGCCAGGGCGGCGGGCAGGCCCACCTCGGCCAGGGCGGCCTCGAGGGTGGCCCGCTCCCGCGGCTCGCCCGCCAGGTGGAACCGGGTGCCGAGGGCGGTGTAGAGGGGCAGCACGACGGCGGGGCCGTGGTCCTGCTCGGCCGCGACGACCACGCGCACCGGGCCCCACGCCGTGCGCATCACCTCCCGGTACTGCTCGGGCAGGTCGTCGCGTCCCTGGTTGAGGTAGGCGAGCGACATGACGTGGAAGCGCACCTCGAGGTCGCGCACGGCAGCGGCCTCGAGGATCCACCGGGAGGCGATCCAGGCCCACGGGCAGATCGGGTCGAACCAGAAGTCGGCCACGGTGGGCCGGGGGCCGGGCACCGGGTCGGTGGCCGGCGCCGGGTCGGCGCCGGTGGTCGGGGTGGGGGTGGGGGCGGTCAGGGTGGCTCCTCGCCGGCGGCGGGGTCGGGCCGTCGTCCGTCGTGACCAACACCGGCCGTCGGCCGCCTCTTCCCGGGGGTTCAGCCGGCCAGCAGGAGCCCCCGCACGTAGGCCGCCTGGCCCACGTGCTGGAGATCGTCGGCCAGGATGCTCACCAGGCGGACCCCGAGGGTCACCGGCGGGTCCCAGGACCGGTCCACCACCCGGTCGAGCTCGGCCTCGGCCAGGCCGCCGAGGTACGCCGCCATGACGGCCCGCACCGCCTCGTGGTACCCGGCCAGCCGGGTGGCGTCGGCCCGCACCCGGGCCGCCTGGGCGGCGTCGTGGCCGTAGCCGGTGTCGGCCGGATCGAGGTCGAGCCCGAACCGGTCCGACCACCCGCCGGCCGTCCACACCTGCCCGGCCCCGCCGAGCTCGGCCACGTAGTGGTCCTGGACGCGGGTGAGGTGCCACAGGAGCCAGGCGATCGAGTTCGCCCCCGGGGCCGGTCGCCAGAGCAGGTCGTCGGGACCCAGACCGTCGAGCACCCGGCCCACCTCCTCGGCCACGCGTCCGAAGCCGTCCTCCAGCACGTCGGTTGCCGTCACGCCACCACCTCCGGCCCTCGGCCCGCCCCGCCGGCCGGCCCTCGGGCCGACCCTACGCCCGACGGGCCCGGGCCGACCACCGGCCACCGTGCCGCTCCACCTCGACGGCCAGGCCGAAGGCGGCCGAGACCGGCCCGGGGGCCAGGACGTCGGCGACCGGCCCGGCGGCCACCAGACGTCCGGCCCGCAGCAGGGCGGCGTGGGTCGTCCCCGGTGGGATCTCCTCGACGTGGTGGGTCACGAGGACGAGGGGGGCCACCCCGGGGTCGGCGGCCAGCGCGGCCAGCCGGGCGAGGAGCGCCTCGCGGGCACCGAGGTCGAGGCCGGCCGCCGGCTCGTCCAGCAGCAGGAGCTCGGGACGGCCCATGAGGGCCCGGGCCAGGAGGACCTGCTGACGCTCGCCCTCCGAGAGCAGGCCGAACGGGCGGGCGAGGAGGCCCGGGCCGAGGCCGGCCGCGGCCAGCAGCCCGGCCGCCTCGCGCCGGTCGTCGTCGGTGTACTCGTGCCACCAGGTCTCGAGAGCGGCGTGCCGGCCGGTGAGCACGGCGTCGAGGGTCGCCAGGCCCGGCCGGAGCGACCGGGCCACCGCCGCGCTGACCATGGCGATCCGCTGGCGCAGGGCACGCAGGTCGACGTGGCCGAACCGGCCCCCGAGGACCTCGACCGCGCCCCGGGTGGGCCAGAGGGCGGCCCCGGCCACCTGCAGCAGGGTCGTCTTGCCCGACCCGTTGGGGCCGAGGAGCACCCACCGCTCGCCGGTGCGGACCTCGAGGGTCACGTCGTCGAGGAGGGCCACGCCGTCACGGACCACCGAGACACCGGCCAGGCGGACCACCGGGCCGCCGGGGGGCGGCGGATCGCTCGGGGCGGACACGGCCTCAGACGTTGAACCGGAACTCGACGACATCGCCGTCCTGCATCACGTACTCCTTGCCCTCCACCCGGGCCTTGCCGGCGGCGCGCACGGCGGCCAGGGAGCCGGCGGCCACCAGGTCGTCGTAGCCCACCACCTCGGCCTTGATGAACCCCCGCTCGAAGTCGGTGTGGATGGTGCCGGCCGCCCGCGGTGCCGTGTCGCCCACGTGGATGGTCCAGGCCCGGGACTCCTTGGGCCCGGCCGTGAGGAAGGTCTGGAGCCCGAGGGCCCGGAAGCCGACCTGGACCAGCTGGACCAGGCCGGAGCGGTCCTGGCCGAAGCCGGCCAACAGCTCGGCGGCGTCCTCGGGATCGAGCCCGGCCACCTCGGCCTCGATCTGGGCGCAGAGCACGACGGCCTCGGCCGGGGCCACCAGCCGGGCCAGCCGGGCGGCCAGGTCGGGGTCGCCCAGGGCATCCTCGTCCACGTTGAAGGCGTAGAGGAACGGCTTGGCGCTGAGCAGGTGGAGCTCGGCCAGGAGGTCGACGTCGAGCTCGCCGGCGGCCACGGCGTCGGTCACGGTGCGGCCCTGGTCGAGCACGGCCCGGGCCCGCTCCGTCTCCCGCAGCACCGGGGCCAGGTCGGGCTGCTTGCGGGCCTCCTTGGCCAGTCGCACGAGGGCCCGGTCCACCGTCTGCAGGTCGGCCAGGACCAGCTCGGTGTTGACCGTGGCGATGTCGTCGGCCGGCGAGATGCGGCCGTCCACGTGGATCACGTCGGGGTCGCCGAAGACCCGGACGACCTGGCAGATGGCGTCGGTCTCGCGGATGGCGGCCAGGAACTGGTTGCCCAGCCCCTCCCCCTCCGACGCCCCTTCGACGATGCCGGCGATGTCCACGAAGGTGACCGTGGCCGGCACGATCTCCTTCGACGCGAAGAGCTGGGCCAGGCGGTCCAGTCGGGGGTCGGGAACGGCCACCATCCCCACGTTGGGCTCGATGGTGGCGAAGGGGTAGTTGGCGGCCAGGACCTCGTTGCGGGTGAGGGCGTTGAACAGCGTCGACTTCCCCACGTTGGGCAGGCCGACGATGCCGATGGACAGTCCCACGGGTGCTCCCTCCGCTGGCGCCGCCGGGCCGTCCCGGCACGCCACCAGGGTGCGAGCGTAGGGGACGCGCCGGGAGCGGCGGGCCGGTTCGTCAGGCGGGGACGTCGAACAGGTACTCGCTCATGGTCGAGCTGCGCAGCCGTCCGAGGTCGAGGCAGGCCTCCACGCTGGCCAGCATGCGACCGACGTTGACCTCGAGCTCCTCGGGCGTGCCCGCGTTGAAGAACCGGAGGGGGTCGGCCACGTGCCCGGTCGACGGCCACGCCTCCTCCACGATGCCCCCGAGCTCCGGCGCCCCGTCGGTCAGGGCCCGGACCACCTCGTTGCGCACGTAGCGGGTCCGGGGCTGGAGCTCGGCCGACACCGGCGACTGGGTGCCGTGCCAGCGGCGGATCCACTCGTGGTACCCGAGCCCCCGGGGCCGGTGGATGAGGGCGACGGTCAGCACCCCGGGCGAGCGCCGGCCCGCCCCCCACCAGCGCGGCCGGGCGTGGGGCGTCGTCCCGTAGTCCTCGTAGAGGGACTCGACGACGAGGTAGGAGGCGGCGGGCAGGCCGAGCTCGGCCACGGCCGCGTCCAGGGCGTCCCGCCGCTCGTAGCAGTCGAGCCACACCGAGAGCTCGGCCGCGTGGGGCGTCTCGCCCTCGGGCGCCGGCGCCGGCGAGGGGGCGGGGGCGGCCGCGCCGTCGTGCACGTTGGCCGATTGGACGCGCACCCCGGCGGCGACCAGGCCCGGCACGGTGTCGGTGAGGAGCCGGTCGCGCAGGGCGTCGCCCGCGGCCGGGTCATCCGGGCCCCATACCAGGGTCACCACTTTCTCCACGGCCGGCCCGTCAGTCGGGCGACGGGCCGGGTACCCGGCAGGCCCCGTCGATGTCGAACACCCGGTTGAACCGGCCGAGGGCCAGCCACGACCCGACGCAGAGGGCGAGGTCGACGAGCTCGTCGTCGCTGAAGGCGGCGTGGAGTCGGGCCCACAGGTCGTCGTCCATGCCCAGGTGGTCGCCGACGTACCGCTCGGCGAACTCGGCGCAGAGGCGCTCGCGCTCGTCGAGCTCCGCCCCCCGGGCCGGGTCGCCCACGGCGGCGTAGAACGACTCGGGCACGGCGTGGGGATCGGCGGCGCGGGCCGGCACGTCGCGGGCCGTGCGCCAGTCGAGGCAGAGGGCGCACTCGTTGAGGCGGGCCACGGTGATGCGGGCCGCCTCGAACTCGCGCAGTGTGAGCGACGACCGCTCGTAGACCGCGCTCGAGTAGGCGCCGGCGGCCGCGGTGAGGGGCGGCGCCAGCTCGGTCCACACGTGGACGAGCGGGTCGCTGCCGGCGGGCACGGTCACGCGGGGCACGGCGCTCTCTGCTCTTCCGACGGCCGGATCAGTCCGCCGCCACCGGCAGGCGGCCGACGACGCGGCCGGCCAGGCCGGTGACGAACTGCTCCCACGGGAGCTCCCCGTGCAACCACCGCCACAGCTCGTGCCGGCACCCGATCACCACGTCGACGAACTGCTCGCGGCTGCAGCCGGCCGGCTCCAGCGTCGGCTGCCACCAGCTCCACAGCCAGACCCCGATGCAGATGTCGTGGCTGAACCCCTCGTGCCAGTCCCGCCCTTCGAGCACGGCGGCCCGGAGGCCGGCCCGCAGCTCCACCGGCTCCCCGGGAAGCTCGAGCCTCGGACCACCGCCGAGGTCCACGAACGTCATGGGGTCACCCTATCCACCTCGCCACCGCCGTGCCCGGGCACCCCCGCCAGGACGCCCGCCGGGGACCGGTCGCCGCCCCGGGCGGTGGCGGCCACGGCTAGGGCTTGGCCACCATGACCACCGTGGCCACCATCAGGACCGCGGCCACGCACCCGGCCAGGACGGCCACCCGCAGGGCATCGGCCTCCGCCGGCCGGGGCGAGGGCCCCCCGGGGTCGGCCCCGGCCG
>DAHVAJ010000001.1 GCA_027314705.1 Acidimicrobiaceae bacterium | reverse complement strand
CGGCCGCGGCGGCCTCCAGGGCGGTGGCCGCCCCGACGGCGGCGGCCACCGCCGGCGTCCCGCTCCGGCGGCCGCGCTCCTGGCCCCCGCCGAGCACCAGCGGGTGGAGGGGCGTGCCCGCCCGCACCACGAGGGCGCCGGCCCCCACCGGACCGCCGACCTTGTGGGCGCTGACCGACACCAGGTCGGCGCCGGCCGTCCAGCGGGCCACGTCGAGGAACGGGGCGGCCTGGACGGCGTCGGTGTGGAGCACCGCCCGGGGGGCCCGGGCGCGCACCACGGCGGCCACCTGGTCGAGGGGCTGGACGGTGCCGAGCTCGTTGTTCACGGTCATGACCGAGACCAGGGCCACCTCGGGCGTGCACGCCTCGGCCAGGGCCGCGAGGTCGATCACCCCGTCCTCGGTGGCGGCCACCTGGCGCAGCTCGGCCCCGGTGCGCCGGGCCAGCTCCCGGCACGGCTCGAGGACGGCGTGGTGCTCGAGTGCGGAGCACACGAGGGGCGGGGGCGCGGGCGCGGACCGGGCCGCGGCGTGCCAGGCCCCGGTGACGGCCAGGTTGTCGGCCTCCGTGCCCCCGGAGGTGAGCACCACCTCGCCGAAGTCGGCGCCGAGGAGGGCGGCCAGGCGCTCCCGGGCCTGGTCGAGGCCCCGGCGGGCCCGGCGGGCCTCGGCGTGGGCCCCCGAGGGGTTGGCCGGGTCGCAGCCCAGGTGGGGCAGCATGGCCTCGAGGACCGCGGGGCGCAGGGGCGAGGTGGCCGCGTGGTCGAGATAGGCGCGGCCGGAGCCCATCAGGCGATCCACACCGACTTCACGTTGCAGAACTCGCGGAGCCCGAACGACGAGAGCTCGCGGCCCACCCCCGAGGCCTTGATGCCGCCGAAGGGCAGCTGGGGCATGGAGGCCACCATGCCGTTGACGAACACCTGCCCGGCCTCGAGGCCGGCCACGAAGCGCTGCTGCTCGTCGGGGTCGTTCGTCCACACGCTCGAGCCCAGGCCGAACTCGGTGTCGTTGGCCACGGCGAGGGCCTCGTCGCCGTCGGCCACCACGGTGAGCAGGGCCACCGGGCCGAAGACCTCCTCGGTGGCCACCCGCATCCCCGGGGCGAGGTCGGTCACCACGGTCGGGAGGTAGTAGGCGCCCGGGTGCTCGGGGCCCCGGGGCCCGGCCGTGCGGGCACCCCCGCACAGGACGGTCGCCCCCTTGGCCCGGGCGTCGTCGACCTGGGCTGCGACGGTGTCGACGGCGGCCGTGTTGACGAGGGGGCCGACCTCGGTGGCCGGGTCGAACGGGTCGCCCACCGTGAGGCCGGCCATCCCGGCCACGAACCGCCTGGTGAACTCGTCGGCCACGGCGCGGTGGACGATGAACCGCTTGGCCGCGATGCACGACTGCCCGGCGTTCTGCACCCGGGCCTGCACGCCCACGTCCGCCGCCCGCTCGACGTCGGCGGTGGGCAGGACCACGAAGGGGTCGCTCCCCCCCAGCTCGAGCACGACCTTCTTGCCCGCCGCCCCGGCCTGGGCGGCCACGGCCCGGCCCGCCCCCACCGAGCCGGTGAGGGTGACGGCGGCCACCCGGGGGTCGGCGATGACGGCGGGGACCTGATCGGTGCCGATGAGCAGGGTCTGGAGGAGCCCGTCGGGGGCGCCGGCCCGGCGGAGGAGGTCCTCCAGGAGGAGGGCGGTCCGGGGCACCGACGGGGCGTGCTTGAGCAGACCGACGTTGCCGGCCATGACCGCCGGGGCCAGGAAGCGGGTCACCTGCCACAGCGGGAAGTTCCACGGCATGATGGCCAGCACCGGGCCCAGGGGCTGGTAGGTGACGGCGCCCGACGAGGCGTCGACGTCCACCTCGCGGTCGGCGAGCAGGGCCTCGGCGTGCTCGGCGAACCACCGGAAGGCCGCCGCGCACTTGGCCACCTCGCCCTTGGCCTGGGCGAAGGGCTTCCCCATCTCGGTGGTGACGACGTGGGCGACGGCCGGCAGCTCGCCCTCGAGCAGCTCGGCGGCCGTGACGAGCAGGCGGGACCGCTCGGTGAACGTGCTCCGGGCCCACACCGGGGCGCAGGCCGCCGCCGCGGCCAGGCGGGCCTCGACGGCGGTGGCGTCGAGGGGCTCGAACCACTCGAGGAGCTCGCCGGTGGCGGGGTTGACCGTGGCGATGGGAGGACCGGCGTCGGCAGGGCGCATCCCTCCAGTATCGCCGACGGGTGCCACCCCGGCACCGGTAGGTCAGCCCGGGCCGATGAGGGCGGGCACGTCCAGCCGGCGCACCTTGCCGGTGGCCGTGCGGGGCAGGGCCCCCACCACCGCCACCTGCTTGGGACGCTTGTAGCCGGCCAGCCGTCGCCGGGCGTGGGCCGAGGCGGCGGCCACGGTGGCGGCGGCCTCGGCACCGGGGGCGAGCACCACGGCGGCGCACACCCGCTGGCCCCAGCGCTCGTCGGGGACGCCGCACACGGCCACCTCGAGGACCCCGGGCACCTCGGCCAGCACGGCCTCGACCTCGGCCGGGTAGACGTTGACGCCGCCGGTGATGACCAGGTCGTCGCGCCGGCCGTCGAGGTAGAGGTAGCCGGCGTCGTCGAGGCGGCCGAGGTCGCCCACCGTGAAGGCGCCGTCCCGCCACGCCGCCGCCGTCTTGTCGGGATCGCGCCAGTAGGTGAAGGCCCCGAAGGGCGGGGGCCGGCACCACACCGTCCCGTCGGGATCGACGGTGAGGGCCCGACCCGGGCGGGCCCGCCCCACCGTGCCCGGCCGGGCCCGCCACTCCTCGGGCCCGCACACGGTGAACTGCCCCTCCGTCGACCCGTAGAACTCCCAGAGGGCGCCGTCGGGCACGAGGTCGAGGGCGGCCCGCTTGAGGGCGGGCGGGCAGGGCGAGCCGGCGTGGACCAGCAGGCGCAGGTGGGCGAAGCGCCCCGGGCCGGGTTCCGGGTCGGCCAGGAGGCGGGCCAGGGCCGAGGGGGCCAGGAAGATCGTGGTGGGCCGGACCCCGGCGGCCCCGTCGAGCACCCGGCCGGCCGTCGTCGCGTCGAAGGAGGAGAGGACGATGCAGGTCCCTCCGGAAAGGAGGGTCGCCCCGGCCATCCGCACCGAGACCGAGTGGTACAGGGGCGAGCACACGAGGTGCACGTCGCCGGGCCCGACGCCCCACTGGTCGACCTCGTCGGCCAGGGCGGCGACGGCCGTGGCCGGGTCCCACAGGCCCGACCAGACCCCCTTGGACCTCCCGGTGGTGCCCGAGGTGTAGTGCACGGGTCGGGCCCGGGGGTGGTCGCCCAGCGCGGCCTCGGGCCCCCGGTCGAGGCGGGCCAGTCCCTCGGCCGTCGTGACCACGAGGCCGGGGTCGGCGTCGGCCACCAGCACGTCGCGCTCGGCGTCGAGCAGGGTGGCGTTGAGCAGCACCGGCACGATCCCCACCCGCAGGGCCCCGAGCACGGCGCAGAGCAGGGCGGCCGACGACGGCAGGCAGAAGGCGACCCGGTCCCCCTCCCCGAGCCCGGCGGCCAGCAGCGCCCCGGCGGCGCGGGCCTGGCGCCCCTCGGCCTCGGCCGCGGTGAGGACCTCGACGGTCACCGGCCGCGTCGTCGCCATCCCGTCACCCCTCGGCCGGCGCGGCCACGGGGCGCGGGCCGGACGCCTCGTGGGGATCCCCGAGGGAGCGGACGGCCGACGGACGCAGGACGAACACGCCGACCAGGACCACGGCGAGGAGGACGGCGCCGGCGACGGTGACCACCCGCACGCCGGAGCTGTCGGCCACCCAGCCCATGAGGACGGCGCCGAGGGGGTAGACCAGGCCGAGGGCCATCATGTAGCTGCTGAGGATCCGCCCCCGGGCGTGGGCCGGCGCCCGGAGCTGGACGACCGTGTTGAGACCGGAGAGGACGGCGATGTACCCGGCCCCCACCACCACGAAGGCGGGGACGGCCCAGAGGAGGGAGGGGGCCAGGCCGTAGGCCACGAGCAGGGCCGGCAGCACCAGGAGGGCCGTCCGCAGCACCGTCGCCCGGCCGAACCGCTCGGCCAGGGTGGGAAGGGTGAGGGCCCCGAGGACGGCGCCGATCCCCTGGGCCGTCACCAGGGCGGCCGTGGTGAGGCCGAGGCTCCAGCCGTGGGGGTCGAGCACGTGGGCCATGGCCGGCACCAGGGCGATGAACGGCGACGCCAGGAGGGCCACGACGGCGATGAAGCCGATGGCCGACCGGCAGCCCGGCTCGGCCCGGGCCGCCCGCGCCCCCTCGACGATCCGCCGGCCGAGCTCCAGCCGGCCCCCCTGGCGCACCGGGGCCGGCAGCCGCACGAGCAGGAGGGCCACCACCACCGCGCCGAACGAGGCGGCGTTGATCCCGAAGACGACGGCGTAGTCCTGGGAGAGGAGGGCCAGGCCGGCGAGGGCCGGACCGAGGACGCGCCCCAGGTTGAACTGGGCCGAGGAGAGGGAGACCGCCCCGAGCAGGTGCTCGCGGGGGACGAGGTCGGGCATCATGGCCTGGTAGGCCGGGAACCCGACGGCCCCGGCCGCGCCCCCGAGGAACGAGAGCAGGACGAGGGCCCAGGCCGGGTCGCGGTGGAGCCCGGCCAGCACGGCCAGCACCGCGGCGAACGCCGTCTCGGCCAGGGTGGTGACGAGGAGCCAGCGCCGGCGGTCGAGCCGGTCGGCGAGGGCCCCGCCGACCGGGGCCAGCAGGCCGATGGGCACGAACCCGGCGGCGGCCACCAGGCCGGCCCAGGCCGGCCGGCCGGTGCGGGAGAAGACGAGCACGCCGAGGGCGACCGTCTGCATCCACGTCCCGACGTTGGAGACGAGCGCGGCCGACCAGATGAGGGCGAAATTGCGGGAGCGCAGCGGTCGGAGGGAGGCCAGGGCCACCGGCCGAGCGTACCGGGGCGCCCCCGACCCACCGCCGGCTACTCGTCGAGCTTGATCTTCTTGCGCGGGCGCAGGGCGAACCACCAGATGCTGACGACGGTGGCCACCAGGCCGAGGGCGGCGGCCGGCTTGGCCGCCTTGCGGGTGCGTGAGGACATGGGCCCGACGCTACCGGGCACCGGAGGAGGCGAGCGCGCCGTGCCCCGGACGGGGCGTCGCCCCGCCCACCGGTGAGCGATTCTTCCGAATCTCGTAGCAATTCTGTATCTGTTGTTTAGAAAGCTCCTGAATCATGGATCCGTGGAACTCACTCGTTTCTACGGCGCTTTCGACGGTCACCGGTCCGTCGGCGGCGGCACCCGGGGAAGCGGTGCAGGCACCCATCGTGCGTCCTCTTGCGGACCGCCCGCTCGGCACCTCCGTGCCCGCGGCCCCGCCTCCGACGGCCCGACGACCCGGATCCGGGGCGCGGCCGTCGTCACGACCGAGTCGGAGTGGCCGGGATCGGGACACCGGCCGAGGGGCGGCGGCCGCCCGGGCAGGGCGGTCCCGGTCCACTCCCGCTCGGGCCCGCGTCCAGGGAGAAGGCGCCGGGCACCGGACCACCCCCGGCCCCGTCAGGTGCCGGCCACGGCCACGACCGGCGCAGCCGGCGGCGCGGCGGCCAGCGAGCCGTTGTAGCGGGCGCTGCCGAAGGCGAACGTGCCGCCGTCGGCGGCCCCGAGCGTGTACCCGTAGCCGTCGGGCGCCACGGTCATGGCCACGATGGGACGGGCCAGGGCGAGGGCACCGGTCGAGCCGTGGAAGCGGGCGTCGCCGAAGGAGAAGACACCGCCGTCGGCGGCCACCAGCCAGTACCCGTTGCCGTCGACGGTGGCGGCCATGCCCACCACGGGCCGGTTGAGGGTCGTCCCGCCGGTGGAGCCGAGGTAGCCGGCGTCGCCGAAGGCGAAGATGCCGCCGTCGGCGGCCACCAGCCAGTAGCCCTGGTCGCTGCCGGTCTGGGCCATCCCCACGATCGGCTGGTCGAGGGCGTGCCCGCCCATCGACCCGAGGAAGCCGGCGTCGCCGAAGGCGAACACCCCGCCGTCGGCGGCCACCAGCCAGTAGCCCTGGTCGTCGGTGGTCGGGGCGAACCCGACGATCGGGGCGGTGAGCGCCAGCCCGCCGGTGGAGCCGAAGAAGCCGGCGTCGCCGAAGGCGAACACCCCGCCGTCGGCGGCCACCAGCCAGTAGCCCTTGCCGTCGCTGGTCGGGGCCATGGCCACGATGGGCCGGGAGAGGGCGTGCCCGGCCATCGACCCGACGGCCGCGGCCGTGCCCAGGGTGTGGACCCCGCCGGCGGCGTCGGCCAGCCAGGCACCGTCGCCGCCGCCTCGCCGGTTGCGGTCGATGGCCCGCTCGAAGGCCCCGGCCAGTTCGGCGTGCCCGAGGTCGTTGGCGTGGATGGTGTAGGGCGAGCCGTCGCACATGTGGGTCCAGTCACAGGTCCGGGCGACGTTCTCGGGGACGGTGGCGCCGTTGTAGGTGCCGGTCAGGGCGAAGTCCTGGGTGGCGAAGGCGCCCTGGACGTCGACGGGCACCGCCCCGGCGGCGCCGTAGAGCTGGACGAGGAGGCCGTTCAGGTAGGCGGACAGGGGCGCCGACTCCCGGGCCAGTCCCGGGCCGGCGGCGCCGCCCAGCACCCACTCGGCCAGGAACGGGTTGTAGTAGTCCATGCCGAAGACGGGCACGCCCGGGGCGGCGGCCTCCAGGCCGGCCACGATGGTGGGGAGCTGGGCCGAGATCTGCGACAGGCCGGTGGCCACACAGCTCAGGCTGACCGTCGAACCGGTGAGGCAGCCGTCGACGTTGTTGGCCCCGATGTCGATGGTGATGTAGGGCACCTCGCCCACGTGGGCGGCGAGGAAGGCCTCGGCCCCGCTCAGTTGGGTCCCCCCGGCATAGGCGGGGCAGCCGGCGTTGCGCGGATCGGCGGCGTCGATCATCGAGTTGGTGGTGGCACCGGAGCACGCCAGGTTCTCGACGACGAGCCCGGGGACGGCGGCGGCCTCGTGGGCGGCGACGAGGTTGACGTAGTCGTTGGCCGGCGTCGAGGCGCCCACGCCGGCGGCCAGCGAGTCGCCGAGCGAGAGCTGGTAGGCCGGGGCCGCGGCCCTCCCCGAGGGGGCGCCGGTGGCCGCCCCGGCCGGCCCGGCGCCGAGGACCGATCCGGTGAGGGCGGCGGCGGCGAGGAGCCCGGCGGCGCCGACGCCGGAGAGGCGGCGGATCCGGCGGCGGCCGTGGGCCGGCCGGGTCCGGGCCCAGGTGCGAGTCCGGGTGCGGTGCGTCGGTGCCATGGGATCTCCCTCCGCGCCCCGGTCTCCGGTGGGTGGTTCCCCCGGCCGCGACCGGTGCGGTCCTCCGCCACGGTAGGCCCGGGCCGCGGGCGTGTCGATCCGACGGTCAGGCCGGCCCGGCCCCGGGGCTCGGCGGCTCCGGCACCCGCACGTGGACGGCGCCGGCGTCCCCCTCGGGCCGCAGCCGGCCGGCGGGCAGGACGCAGTGCTCGAGGATCCAGTCGGCCACCCACGACGGCGGGCTGAGCCGTCCCTCGGCGTGCAGCCTCCGGAAGCGCCCGACGGCCGGGAAGGTGCGGTCCGACGCGGCCCGGACCCGGTCCTGCATGGCCGTGTCCACCACCCCCGGGGCCACGGCGAAGGCCCGGAGGCCGGCGGCCCGCTCCTCCCGGCCCACGATCTCGGTGGCCTGCTCGACCCCGGCCTTGGCCGCGCCGTAGGGGGCCCACCCCTCGTACGGGGTCCCGGCCGCCCCCGACGACACGTTGACCAGCACCCCGCCGCCCGGCCGGGTGCGCACGTGGGCCGCGAAGACGGCCGAGCCGGCCAGGACGCCGGTGAGGTCGACGGCCACCAGCCGGGCCACGGCGTCGAGGTCGGCCTCGGCCAGCGGGCCGACCGGCTCGAGCACGGCGGCGTTGTTCACCCACACGTCGATGCGGCCGAACCGGGCCACCACCTCACCGGCGAATCGCCCGAGGGCCCGCCCGTCGGCCACGTCGACGGCCCGGCACACGGCGTCGGCCCCGGGCGGGGCCGGCGGCGCCGTCCGTCCGCACAGGCCGAGGGCCAGGCCCCGGCCGGCCAACGCCGTGGCCAGGGCCGCGCCCAGGCCCCGGCCGGCCCCGGTGACCACGGCCGTCCGGGGCGCGGCCGCCCCGGCCGGCGGGACGTCGTCCACCGGCCGGTCAGGCCTCGGTGGAGACGAAGACGTTCTTCACCTCGCTGTAGCCGGCCAGGGCCTCGAGGCCGAGCTCCCGCCCGAATCCCGACTGCTTCATGCCGCCGAAGCTGGTCTGGACCCGGACCGAGCCGTTGGAGTTGACCGAGAGGTTGCCCGAGCAGACGGCCCGGACGGTGCGCAGGGCCCGGGCGCCGTCGCCGGTCCACACCGAGCCCGAGAGGCCGTAGGGGGTGTCGTTGGCCAGCCGGACGGCGTCCTCCTCGTCGTCGAAGGGGATGACGGCGAGCACCGGCCCGAAGATCTCCTCACGGGCCAGGCGCCAGCCCGGATCGGCCGGGGCCACGACGGTGGCCGGGAACCAGAACCCCGGCCCCGATGGCACCGCCCCGGTGGTGTGGAGGGGCACCGGGTCCCCACCCGGCCCGGCCATCCCCGCCTCCAGGAACGACGCCACCGTGGCCCGGTGGGCGGCGGTCACGAGCGGCCCCATCTTCGTGGTCGGGTCGGTCGGGTCGCCCACCGTCCAGCTGCCGACGGCCCGGGCCAGGAGGTCGAGGTACTCCTCCAGCACCGGGCGCTGCACGAGGGCCCGGCTCCGGGCGCAGCAGTCCTGCCCGGCGTTGGCGAACACGCCGCCGGGCGTCGATGCGGCCGCCCGCTCGAGATCGGCGTCGGCGAAGACGATCGACGCCGACTTCCCGCCGAGCTCGAGGGTCACCCGCTTGATGGTGCCGGCGGCCCGGGCCATCACCTCCCGGCCGACCGCCGTCGAGCCGGTGAAGGCGATCTTGGCCACGTCGGGGTGGTCGACCAGGCGGGACCCGACCACCGAGCCGCGCCCGGTCACGACCTGGAGGACGCCCTCGGGGAGACCGGCCTCGAGGGCCAGCTCGGCTAGGCGCAGGGCGGAGAGGGGGGTGATCTCGGCCGGCTTGACCACGACCGTGTTGCCGGTGGCCAGGGCCGGGCCGACCTTCCAGGAGGTGATGGCCAGGGGGAAGTTCCACGGCACGATGGCCCCGACCACGCCGAGCGGCTCGTTGAAGGTCATGTCCACGCCGCCGGCCACCGGCACGGTGGCGCCCCGGTGCTTGTCGACGGCGCCGGCGTAGAAGTAGAAGACCTCGGCCACCATGGCCACCTCGTCCCGGCTCTCGGCGACGGGTTTGCCCACGTTGGCCGTCTCCAGCCGGGCCAGCTCCTCGGCGTGCTCCTCGACCAGGGCGGCGAGCCGCCGCAGCAGGCGGGCCCGATCGGCCGGGGCGACGGCCCGCCAGGCCGGGAAGGCCGCCGCGGCCCGGGCCACGGCGGCATCGGTCTCCTCCACCCCGTGGACGGGCACGTCGGCGATGACCGCCTCGGTGGCCGGGTTGACGACGGCGGTCCGGTCGCTCACGCCGGCTCCTCGGCGTGCGGTCGGGGCCCGGACGGTCGGGGCCCCAGCGGTCGGGGGAGGCGGGGTCGGGGACGGGACGGGCCGGGGGCGGGGGCGGGCCGGGCCGCGGCCACCAGCCCGGCGAAGAGGCGCACGTCGCCGTGCTCCTCGGGGTGCCACGGCACCCCGACGGCGAAGGTGCGCCCGGGCATCTCGACGGCCTCGACTACGCCGTCGGTGCTGCGGGCCGTCACCACGAGGCCCGCCCCCACCCGCCCGACGGCCTGGTGGTGGCAGCAGAGCACGTCGGCCGTGGCCCCGAGGAGGCGACCGACGTGGCTGCCGGCCACGGTCTCGACGGTGACCGGCCCGAAGGCGCCGGCGGCGGGCTGGTGGCCGGTGTGGCCGACGACGTCGGGCAGGTGCTGGACGAGGTCGCCACCGCAGAGGACGTTCAGCACCTGGTGACCGCGGCAGATGGCCAGCACCGGGAGGTCGGCGTCGAGGGCGCCGGCCAGGAGGGCGGCGTCGAGCTCGTCGCGGTGGCCGTCGACCCCGCCGTCGTGCGGGCCGGGGACCTGGCCGTAGCGGGCGGCGTCCAGGTCACCGCCGCCGATGACGACGAGCCCGTCGAGGCCGGTGAGCACGGCGGCCACGCCCTCGGCCACCAGGGCGGCGTCGGTGGCGGCGTCGGGGGCGACGGTGGCGGCCAGCGGGGGCACCAGGACCGGCCACCCCCCGGCGGCCACCACCACGTCGAGGTAGACCCCGGGCACGAGGGCGGCGTCACGGTCCCAGGACCACCAGCGGGTGGGCTGGCGGTAGGTGGTGAGGCCCAGGCGCGGGCGGAGGGGGGCGGCGGGCACCGGCCCAGTATCCCATCGGCCCCGGGGCCGCCGGTAAGGTGCGGGGCCGGCCGGGACCCGACCTGCGGCCCCCGGGGCCGGTCCGCACCGCGGGCCGCACCGCGGGCCGCCCCGCACCATCGCCCGCGAGGAACCGGAGGCACCCATGGGACGGCTCGAGGGCAAGGTGGCGGTCATCACCGGGGCGGGCGGCGGCATCGGACGGGTGGCCGCCCTCCGGTTCGCCGCCGAGGGTGCCCGGGTGGTGGTGGCCGACCTGGACGGTGGCCGCGCCGCCTCGGTGGCGGCCGAGATCGACGCGGCGGGGGGCACGGCCACGGCGGTGACCGTCGACGTGGCCGACGAGGCCGAGGTCGGGGCCATGGTCGGGGCGGCCACCTCGACCTACGGCCGCCTCGACGTGCTCTTCAACAACGCCGGGATCTTCCCCGACGACGACGGGGGCGTCCTCGACACCCCGCCCGGGACCTGGGCCCGGGTGATGGACGTCAACCTGAAGGGCGTGTGGCTGGGCTGTCGGGCCGCGGTGCCGGCCATGCTCGAGTCGGGGGGCGGGTCCATCGTCAACGTGGCCTCCTTCGTGGCCCTCATGGGCGCGGCCACCGCCCAGATCGCCTACACGGCGTCGAAGGGCGGGGTCCTGGCCCTCACCCGCGAGCTCGCCGTCGAGTACGCCCGGCAGGGCATCCGGGCCAACTCGATCTGCCCCGGCCCGATCGAGACGCCGCTCCTGGCCGAGCTGCTGGCCGACCCGGCCCGGCGCCAGCGGCGGCTCGTGCACATCCCGCTCGGGCGCTTCGGCCGGCCCGAGGAGATCGCCGCCGCCGCCCTGTTCCTCGCCTCCGACGAGGCGTCCTTCGTCACCGGGTCGGCCCTCGTGGTCGACGGGGGGATCACCGCCGCCTACGTCACCCCCGAGTAGGGACCGCGTCCCGGGCGGCGGACCGCTGGACGGTGGGCGGGGCCTGGGCCAGAGTGCTGGGATGCTCACCCTCGAGACCCTGCCCCACCAGATCCGGACGGGCGACGTCCACACCGTGGTGGTGGCCTTCCCCGATCTCCAGGGCCGGCCGGTGGGCAAGCGGGTGACCGGCGCCCACTTCGTCGACCACGTCGCCGACCACGGCATCGAGGCCTGCGACTACCTGCTGGCCTGCGACGTCGACATGGAACCGCTGCCGGGGTACGAGTTCACCAACTGGGACACGGGCTACGGCGACGTGGTGGCCACCGTCGACCCCCAGACCCTGCGGCCCATCCCGTGGATGCCCGGGAACGTGCTCGTCCTGTGCGACCTCACCGACCACGAGGGGCGGCCGGTCGAGGTCTCACCCCGGCGCATCCTCCGGCGCCAGGTCGAACGGGCGGCCGAGCACGGCCTCGAGGTCAAGTGCGCCACCGAGCTCGAGTTCTACCTCTTCCTCGACTCCTTCGCCGAGGCCGAGGAGCGGCGGTGGCACGGCCTGCGCCCCCACGCCTCCTCCATCGAGGACTACCAGCTGCTCCAGACGTCACGCGAGGAGTACGTCATCGAGCACATCCGCAACGGCATGCTGGCCGCCGGGATGCCCGTCGAGTTCTCCAAGGGCGAGGCCGGCATCGGCCAGCACGAGATCAACCTGACCTACGGGGGCGCCCTGGAGGTGGCCGACCGGCACCTGGTGTTCAAGCACGGCGTGAAGGAGATCGCCCAGCAGCACGGTCGGGCCGCCACCTTCATGGCCAAGTGGTCGATGGCCACGGCCGGCTCGTCGTGCCACCTCCACACCAGCCTCTGGGACGCCGCCTCGGGCACGCCGCTCATGGCTCCGGCCGAGGGCGAGGCGGCGCCGTCGGGCTTCTCGGCGGTCGGCGCCCAGTGGGTGGCCGGCCAGCTCCACGCCGCCCGGGAGCTGGCGTGGTGCTTCGCCCCCTACGTCAACTCCTACCGCCGCTACGTCCCCGACTCGTGGGCCCCGACGGCGGTGGCGTGGGGGGAGGACAACCGGACCTGCGGCTTCCGGGCCGTGGGCCACGGCGCCGGTCGGCGCCTCGAGAGCCGGGTGCCGGGGGCCGACGTCAACCCCTACATCGCCCTGGCCGCGGCCATCGCCGCCGGCCTGTGGGGCATCGACCGCCAGCTCGCCCTGGCGCCCGCCTTCACCGGCAACGCCTACCGGACCCCCGGCATGGCCCGCCTGCCGACCACCCTGCCCGAGGCCATCGCCGACTTCGAGACGAGCGCGGTGGCGGCCGAGGCCTTCGGGGCCGACGTCCACCACCACCTGGTCAACACGGCCCGCCAGGAGTGGGCCAAGGCCAACTCGGTGGTCACCGACTGGGAGCTGGCCCGCAACTTCGAGCGCATCTGACCGCCCGGACCCAGCCGGACGGGGGGTTCCTTGACGGACCGCGGTGGCACTGGCACCATGGAGAGGTCATGCGGGCACCGATCCTGGACCTCCTCCTTACCTGACGGCGAACGCCCCATCGCGTTCGCCCGCCACCTCCTGCGCCGCAAGGCCAGGGGGTTTTTTGTTGGCCGGACGCAGGGGGTGGCGCCGGGCGGCCCGGAGGCCGGCCCGGGACCGGCGACCGCCGGACACCGGACACCGGACACCGATGACAGCAGAGCAGTCCACGCGGCGAGCAAGGGAGCACCCCGTGAGCGACCACCAGCACCCCACCACCGACGGTGCGGCCCGGCCACGGCCGGCCCTGCCGTGCGACGTCTCGCCCATGCCCTTCCACCTCTACCGGCCCCACCGCCCGCTCGTGCTCACCGACCGGACCTGGCCCGACCGCACCTGCGACGCGGCACCCCGGTGGGCCAGCGTGGACCTGCGCGACGGCAACCAGGCCCTGGTCGATCCCATGGACCCGGAGCGCAAGCTGCGCCTGTTCCGGACGCTGGTCGACGTCGGCTTCAAGGAGATCGAGGTGGGCTTCCCCTCGGCGTCCCAGACCGACTACGACTTCCAGCGGGAGATCATCGAGGGCGGGCTCATCCCCGACGACGTGACCATCCAGGTGCTCGTCCAGTGCCGGGAGGAGCTCATCGAACGGACCTTCGAGTCCCTGAAGGGCGCGCCGCGGGCCATCGTCCACTTCTACAACTCGACCTCCACGCTCCAGCGCCGGGTGGTCTTCGGCCTCGACCAGGCCGGGATCACCGACATCGCCGTCAACGCGGCCCGGCTGTGCAAGAAGTTCGAGGCCGACCTGCCCGGCACCGAGGTGCGCTACGAGTACTCGCCGGAGAGCTTCACCGGGACCGAACCGGAGTTCGCGGTCGAGATCTGCGAGCGGGTGATGGACGTCATCGAACCCACCCCCGAGCGGCCCATCATCCTCAACCTGCCCAACACCGTCGAGCTGTACGGCCCCCAGGTCTACGCCGACGTGATCGAGTGGTTCGGCCGCACCGTCTCGCGGCGCGACGCCGTCATCCTCAGCCTCCACCCCCACAACGACCGGGGCACGGCCGTCGCCGCGGCCGAGCTCGGGGTGCTGGCCGGGGCGGACCGGGTCGAGGGGACCCTCTTCGGCAACGGCGAGCGCACCGGCAACGTCGACGTGGTGACGTTGGCCATGAACCTCTTCTCGGCCGGCGTCGACCCGGCCCTCGACTTCTCCGACATCGACAAGGTGCGCCGCGTGGCCGAGTACGCCACCCGCATGCCCGTGCACCCCCGGCACCCCTACGCCGGCGACCTCGTCTACACCGCCTTCTCCGGCTCCCACCAGGACGCCATCAAGAAGGGCATCGAGGCCATCGGCGACGAGTACGACCACTGGGAGGTGCCCTACCTCCCGCTCGACCCGAGCCACACCGGGCGGACCTACGAGGCCATCATCCAGGTCAACAGCCAGTCGGGCAAGGGCGGCGTGGCGTACGTGATGGACACCGAGCACGGGCTCGACCTGCCCCGCCGGCTCCAGATCGAGTTCTCCAAGCACGTGCAGTCCGTCACCGAGGAGAGCGGGACGATCATCCGCCCGGGGGAGATGTGGGACGTCTTCGAGCGCACCTACCTGCCCGGGGACGCCGGGGTGCGCCTCCTCGGCAGCGAGGTGACCACCGGCGGGCGCCGGACCACGGTGACCGCCCAGCTCCTGGTCGACGGCGAGCCCCGCACCATCATGGGCGAGGGCAACGGACCCATCGACGCCCTCGTCGGGGCCCTGCGCGCCGACCTCGGCGTGGCCTTCGAGGTGAAGGACTACAGCGAGCACGCCCTCACCTCGGGGAGCGGCGCCTCGGCGGTCGCCTACGTCGAGGCCGAGGCGGCCGACGGCACGACGTTCTGGGGCGTGGGCATGGACTCGAGCATCCTCGAGGCGTCGCTGGCCGCCGTGGTCTCCGCCGCCGACCGGGCCCGCCAACGCCGGCACCGCCCGGGCCCCTGACCGTCGGGGGGACCCGGGGCGGCCCGCGGGCACCGTCACGGGGCGACGGCACCGTCCCGGTCGTCGGCCGGCGCCGTCCACCGGGACCCCGGGGAGCGCACCTGGCTACCATGCCGGTGTGGCGATGGTCGACGAGCGCCCGGCCGGGGCGGCCTCCCGTCGGCCGCCCCCCCGGGCCCGGGTCGCCTGGACGCTGATCGGCACCCTCGCCGCCGGCAAGGTGGCGTTCCAACTGCTCACCGCCGACCTCTACGGCGCCCACCGCGACGAGTTCTACTACCTGGAGAGCGGCCACCACCTGGCCTGGGGCTACGTCGACAACCCGCCGCTGGTGCCGGTGCTCTACCGCCTCCAGGAGGCCGCCTTCGGCCACAGCGTCGTCGCCCTGGCCGCCGTCCCGGCCGTGCTCGGGGGGGTCTACGTGGTGCTCGCCGCGTGCCTCGCCGCGGAGCTCGGGGGCGGACGTGGCGCCCAGGGCACCGCCGCCGTGGTGGCCTGGCTGGGCCCGATCTTCCTCACCACCAGCCACTTCCTCAGCACGGTGAGCCTGGACCTCGTCGTCTGGGCCCTGGCCTCGTGGCTCGTGCTCCGGATGGTGCGCACCGGGGACACCCGCTACTGGCTGGCGGTCGGCGCGGTGTGCGGTATCGGGCTCTTGACCAAGGACACCGTGCTCGTCTGGGTGGGGTCGGCCGGAGTGGGTCTCCTGCTCACCCCCCAGCGCGCCCTGTTGCGGAGCCGGTGGCTGGCCGCCGGCGTCGCCCTGGCCCTGGTGCTCGCCGTCCCCAACCTCGTCTGGGAGGCCACCCACCACTGGGCGACCCTCGAGTTCCTGCGCACCCTGCGGGCCGAGAACGCCGCCACCGACCTGGTGCAGTTCGTCCCCCTCCAGCTGGCCGTGGTGACCCTCGTCGGCACCGTCGTGTGGGTGGCCGCCCTCGTCGCCCTCGGTCGCCGGCCCGAGTGGCGGTCGCAGCGGTGGCTGGCCTACGGCTACGCGACCGCCTTCGCACTGCTGTGGGCCCTGGGGGGCAAGGGCTACTACCTGGGGTCGTGGTACCTCCCGCTGGTGGCCCTCGGGGCGGTGGTGGTGGAGCAGCGCTGGTCGGTACGGACCCGTCGGCTCCTGGTGGCCGGCCTCGTCGTCTCCGGCCTGGCCACCGCCCCCCTGTTCACCCCGGTGCTCCCCCCGAGGACGGCCGTGGCCGCCGGGCTCGACACGGCCAACAAGGACCTCGGGGGGATGCTCGGGTGGCCCTCGGTGGTGGACCGGATCGCCCGGGTGGTCCGTGCGCTGCCCGCCGGCGAGCGGGGCACGGTCGTCCTCCTCACCCAGGACTACAGCGAGGCCGGGGCGGTCGACTTCTACGGGCCGGCCCTCGGGCTGCCCCCGGCCATCAGCGGGCACAACTCCTTCTGGCTGTGGGGCTACGGGCACCCCGCCCCCGGGGCCGTGGTGGTGGCGGTGGGCCTGTCCGCCTCCTTCGTGCACCGGTACTGGGCGTCGGCCACCGACGTGGCCACCCTCGGGGCCGGCGGCCCCCCGATCGATCCGCAGGAGCGGGGGGCCGCCGTCTGGGTGTGCCGGGACCAGCGCGTGCCGTGGCCGACCCTCTGGCCGGCGACCAGGCACTACGACTGAGGGCCGCCGGGGGGCCGGTCGGACCGGAGCCGGCCGGGCCCCGACACCTCGCGGGCACCCGGTCGTCCCTAACCTGGCCCGATGTCCGCCGACCGACCTCGCCACGGCCGGCCGCGCCTGGCCCGCCCGGCCGTGCTGGGCTGGGTGATGCTGGCCACGGCGGCGTGCGGCGGCGTGCGGCCCGCCGCCGTGGTCACGACGACCACCGTCCCGGCGAGGTCGTCGGGCACGGCCGCTCCCCCGCCGGCCACCGCCCCGGGCGCCGCGGCCCCGG
>DAHVAJ010000131.1 GCA_027314705.1 Acidimicrobiaceae bacterium | reverse complement strand
AGCTGGCGCAGGTCGACCACCGGGAGCTCCCAGGTGGCGGCCTCCTCGGCCGTGCGGCTCGAGCAGGTCCCCAGCCGGAGGCCGATCCGGCGGGCCAGGGTGAACAGCTTGACCGTCGGGTCATCGGCTTCGGGGACCTCGTCGGGGGCCACGTGGACGCCCACACCGAGCTCCCGGAGCACCTCGAGCGACTCGAGGCCCCGCCGGGCCCGGCGTGAGGCGACGGGGTCGGGAGCGACGGTGAGGGTGTGGAGGTGGTCGATCACGAACTGGGGGACCACGATGCCGCCCGGGACGAGGCCGGCCCGGCCCAGCACCAGCAGGAGCCGGTCCATGACGGCCGTGCCGTCGACGAGGAGGGCGTGGCCGTGGGGGAGGTCGGGCTCGGCCGGGGCCAGGATCCTCGACAGGCCGGCAGCGGCCACCACCTGGCGGCCCTTGGTCGCCCCGAGCCGCCAGCCGAGGGTGGCCAGCACCCAGGCGATGAGCGCGGTGATGAGGAGGGCGAAGCCCGAACGAAGGAGCACCAGGAGCGGCAGACCGGCCACCAGGCCGAGCAGCATGCCCGTGGTCGAGATGATGGAGGCGGCGAAGACCTCGCCGGCCGGGGTGTTCTTGAACAGGAAGACGGCCCGCTGGAGACCCCGGTCGATGAGCCGGCCGGCGACCCCCCCGAGGACGTAGCTGATGCCGGCGCCGAAGAGGAGCCCGTAGAGCGAGGCGTTCGGCCCCGAACCGACCGCCCGACCGGCCTCGAACCCGGCGACGGAGCCCCCGAGGACGAACAGCAGGCGGAACCCCTCCACGAAGATCATGGCGTCGGTGGCGGGTCGCCTCTGGTTCATGGTGTGGTCGTTTCGTCGTGGACGGCGGTGTGGCCGGGCATCAGGCCCGCGTTTCAATTCTCGGACGCCTGGGCTAGACCTTTAGCCGAGCAGCGTCCCGCGGGCCGCCTCGGCGGCGCCCGACCGCAGGCCTGGGCGGGGGATGACAAATTGACACTCTCAGTGTTATTCTAATCACTTAGCGTGTTTTCACGCGACTGCCGGTCCAGGTGGTCCGTGACGCCCGGTCCCGACACCATGAGATCACTGCGCCTACGTTTCCTCCAAGGATCCGCACCGTCACACACGCCCGCGCCGGCTCGCGCCCGCGTCGGCCCCGCGCTCGGCGGCCCCCCGTCCAACCGCGCGCGGGACCGGCTCGTCTTCGAGGTCCACGCCCACGGCCTCGTGGGCACCCGGCACGACGGCTCGGTGCCGGCCCTCGTCCCCTGGGCGTCCGTCCGCCGCGTCTCGGTGGGAGAGCCCACCCCCGGCCGGCGTGGCCGGGTGCTGCGGACGCTCGAGATCGAGCTGACCGACGACGGGTGGCTCGGCGGCGCCCGCTGGCGCTTCGTCGGGAGCGAGGTGGTCGTCCTCGAGTTCGCCCAAGCCGTGGCCGCAGCACGCGCCGCCGGCGCGCCTTCGGCCTCGCCGGGCCGCCTGGCCGTCCTGCGGGCCGCCGTGGCCCGGCACCTGCCGGCCCGGACGCCCGGCGACCCCGAGACCGGTCCCGGACTCGGTTCGCGCCCGCTCGGCGCCCTGGCCGGCGCCCTGGCCGTGCTCGTCCTGGCCGCCGGAGGAGCCGGGTCGCCGTTCCCGACCTCGGCCTCCGGGGCTCCACATCGCGCTCATGTCGCCGCCTCCCACGCCGGGAACCGGGCCCAGGCCGCCGTCCACCCCACGGCGGACCTGGCCGCGGCCACGTCCACTCCGGCTCCGGCCCCGCCCTCGCTGGCCGGGGCGCCGCCCCTCCAGTCGCACGAGATCTTCGGGT
>DAHVAJ010000128.1 GCA_027314705.1 Acidimicrobiaceae bacterium | reverse complement strand
GGCCGCCGCCGCGGCGACCACCACGGCCGCCCGCCGGACCACCCCCCGGCGGCCCCGCGGCCCAGGCCCCGGTGCGGGTGCCGGTGCCGGGCTCACGCCAGCAGCCCGGTCTCGACGGCCAGGGCCCGCAGGTCGGCCTGGGGCCGGGCGCCGACGTGGGCGATGACCTCGGCGGCGCACAACCCGCCGAGGCGGGCCGCGTCCTCGGGGTCGAGGCCGTTCGTCACCCCGTAGAGGAAGCCGGCGGCGAACAGGTCGCCGGCCCCGGTCGTGTCGACCACCCGGCCCACCGGGGCGGCGGGCACGGCGATCGGACCCGACGCCGTCACCACCACCGAGCCGGCGGCCCCGCGGGTGAGGACGGCGAGGACCCCCGTCTCGGCCACGGCCTCGACGGCGGCGTCGAAGGACGGTACGCCGAAGAGCATCCGGATCTCGTCCTCGTTGGCGAAGAGGAGCTCGAGGTCGCCGTCGAGGAGCTCGAGGAATTCGTGGCGGTGGTGCTGGACGCAGAAGGGGTCCGAGACGGTGAGGGCCACCGAGGCGTCGTGGGCGTGGGCCGCCTCGATGGCCTCGCGCATGGCCGCCTTGGCCGTGGGCTGCTCCCAGAGATAGCCCTCGAGGTAGACGACCTGGGTGGCGGCGAGGTGCCCGTCGTGGAGGTCGACGGCGCCGAACTCGGAGGCCACGCCGAGGTGGGTGGCCATGGTGCGCTCGGCGTCCTCGGTGACGAGGACGAGGCAGTGCCCGCTCATCACCTCGCCGGGAACCGCCGGGGTCGGGACCGGCTCGAAGGCCACGCCGACCGAGCGGATGTCGTGGGTGAACGAGTGGCCCAGGTCGTCGTCGGCCACCCGGCCGAGGAAGGCGACCCGTCCGCCCAGGGCGGCGATGCCAGCGGCGGTGTTCGCCGCCGATCCCCCCGAGGCCTCGGTGGTCGGGCCCATCCGTTCGTAGATGGCCGCCGAGCGCTCGTGATCGACGAGGACCATGGACCCCTTCACGAGGGCCAGGTCGACCAGGTCCTCGTCGCGGGCCGAGGCCAGCACGTCGACGAGGGCGTTGCCCACGCAGACCACGTCGAGCGGCCCGCCGTCCGCACCGGCGGCCGCGGGGTCGGGGGCGCCGTCGGGGGCGGGGTCGGGGGCGGGGTCGGCCACGGGGTCGGGGGCGCCGTCGGCGACGGGGCCGGGGGCGGGGTCGGGGTGCACGGCGCGACGGTAGCCTGCCCACCATGACCGCACCGACACCCCGGGGGGCCGGGGCCGCCGCCGCCCCCACCTACCGCCTGCCCACCACGGTGCGGCCCCGCGCCTACCGGCTGGTGCTGACCCCCGACCTGGCCGCCGCGGCCTTCTCGGGCGAGGTCGAGATCGACGTGACCGTGGCCGAGCCGGTGACCTCGCTCACCGTCAACGCCGCCGAGCTCGAGATCACCTCGGCCGAGCTGACCGTCCCCGACGCCGGCACCGGCGCGACCCTGGTCCCCACCGGTGTCGTCCTCGACCCCGACGAGGAGATGGCCACGTTCACCTTCGCCGAGCCCCTCGCCCCGGGACCGGCCACCCTCCGGCTCACCTTCGCCGGCGTGCTGAACGACCAGCTCCACGGCTTCTACCGCTCGACCTTCACCGACGAGACCGGCGCCGAGCGCGTCATCGCCACCACCCAGATGGAGGCCACCGACGCCCGCCGGGCCTTCCCCTGCTTCGACGAGCCCGAGTACAAGGCCACCTTCGAGATCACCCTCGTGGTCGACGAGGGGCTCGCCGCCTTCTCGAACGGCCCGGTGGTCGAGGAGACGCCCGCGCCGGGCGGCCGTCGCCGGGTGCGGTTCGCCCCGACCATGGTCATGTCGACCTACCTGGTGGCCTTCGTGGTCGGCCCGCTCGAGGCCACCGACCCGGTCGACGTCGACGGGGTCCCCCTGCGCATCGTCCACGCCCCGGGCAAGGACCACCTCACCGCCTTCGCCCTCGACGTGGGGACCCACGCCCTGCGCTTCTTCACCGGCTACTTCGGGATCCCCTATCCGGCTGACAAGCTCGACCTCGTGGCCATCCCCGACTTCGCCTTCGGGGCCATGGAGAACCTGGGCTGCGTGACCTTCCGCGAGTCGGTCCTCCTGGTCGACCCCGACCGGGCCGCCCGGGTCGAGCTCGAGCGGGTCGCCGACGTGGTCTGCCACGAGATCGCCCACATGTGGTTCGGCGACCTCGTGACCATGAAGTGGTGGAACGGCATCTGGCTCAACGAGGCCTTCGCCACCATGATGGAGGTGCTGGCCGTCGACGCCTACCGGCCCGAGTGGCAGCGGTGGGTCAGCTTCGGGGTCGAGCGCGAGGCCGCCCTGGCCGTCGACGGGCTCCACGCCACCCGCCCGGTGGAATTCCCGGTGGGCCGCCCCGAGGAGTCCCAGGGCATGTTCGACGTCCTCACCTACCAGAAGGGTGGCAGCGTCCTGCGCATGCTCGAGCAGTTCCTCGGGCCCGAGGTGTTCCGGGACGGCATCCACGACTACCTCACCGCCCACGCCTACGCCAACACCGAGACGTCCGACCTGTGGGACGCCCTGGGGCGGGCCAGCGGGCGCGACGTCGGGGCCCTCATGGCCACCTGGATCGACCAGGGCGGCTATCCCCTGGTCACGGTCGGGGAGGACGGGTCGCTCAGCCAGCGGCCCTTCTCCTACTCGGGCGAGGCCGGCGGGGCCATCGGTGACCACTGGCAGGTGCCCGTGCTCTGGCGCGCCCTCGACGACGAGGACCGGGCCACCACGCCGCTCCTGCTCGACGGGGCCGGCCAGGTGGCACCGGGGCTGGTGGTCAACGCCGGCGGCTCGGGCTACTTCCGGGTCGCCTACCCGACCGGCGAGGTGGTCCGCCTGGCCGCCCGTCTGGGGGACCTCGCCCCGCTCGAACGCTACGACCTCGTCTCGGACACCTGGGCCGCGGCCCTGGCCGGCCGGGCCCCCGTCACCGACCTCCTCCGCCTGGCCCGGGCCCTCGGCGCGTCCGGCGAGAGCGACCCGAGCGTCTGGTCGGTGGTGCTCGGCGCCCTCGGCCTCTTCGACCGGGTCGTGCCCGACGCCGACCGGCCGGCGCTGGCCCGTTCGGTGCGCGCCCTGCTCGTCCCGGTGGCCGACCGCCTGGGTTGGGACGCCGGCCCGGGCGACGACGAGCGGACCCCGGCCCTCCGGGCCGCCGTGCTGCGCACCCTCGGCACCATCGGCGAGGACCCCGCCGTGGCCGCCGAGGCCGCCCGGCGGTTCGCCCGGGCGGCCACCGTCCCCCTCGACGCCGACACCGAGTCGGCCGTCCTCGAGATCGTGGCGGCCCACGGCGGCGGGGCCGAGTACGAGGCCTTCCTGGCCCGGTACCGGACACCGTCGACGCCCCAGGAGGAGATCCGCTACCTCTACGCCCTGGCCGCCTTCGACGACGCCGACCTGGCGGCGCGCACCTTCGCCCTGGCCCTCGACGAGGTGCGCACCCAGAACGCGCCCTTCCTCATCCAGTCCCTCCTGGTCAATCGCGCCACCGGTCCGGCCACCTGGGAGCGGGTGGCCGGCGCCTGGGAGACACTGGTGGCGCGGTTCCCGGCCAACATCGTCCCCCGCATGCTCGACGGGGTGCGGACCCTGTGCGCGCCACCGGCGCTGGCCGAGGAGGTCACCCGCTTCGTCGAGGCCCACCCGCTCCTCGGGGCCGGCCGCACCGTCGAGCAGATCCTCGAGCGCCTGGCCGTGAGCGTCGCCTTCGGCCAGAGGGAGGGCCCCGGGGTGGCCGCCGCCTTCGAGGCCGCCCTGGCCCCGAGCTGAGCCCACCCCGGCCGTCGGTACGCCGGGCGGCTGCGACCTCCGTAACCTGGGACGGTGCAGGTAGACATCGTCCTCGGCGTCTTCGCGCTCATCTTCGTGGCGGAACTGCCGGACAAGACGATGATCGCCACCGTCATCATGGGCAGCCGCGACCGGCCCGTCCTGGTGTGGCTCGGGGCGACGGCCGCCTTCGGGATCCACGCCGGCCTGGCCGTGGCCGTCGGCGGCCTGCTCGAGCACCTCCCCCACACCTGGATCGAGGCGGTCACCGCCGTGCTCTTCGCCGGGGGGGCGGTCTACCTGCTCCTGGTGCCCGAGGCCACCGAGGAGGAGGCCGGCGAGGAGGAGGTCGAGACCGCGCCGCGGGGCCTGCGCCCGGTGGCCACGGCCTTCGCCGTCATCTTCGTGGGCGAGTTCGGCGACCTCACCCAGATCCTCATGGCCAACCTGGCCGCCAAGTACCACGACCCCCTGTCGGTCTTCGTGGGCTCCTTCGCCGCCCTGGCCACCGTGGCCGCCCTCGGCGCCTTCGGCGGCCGGTACCTCCTCCGGGTGCTGCCCATCGGGATGATCCGCAAGGGGGGCGGGGTGCTCCTGGCCGGCTTCGCCGTCTACACCCTCGTCAGCCTGGTCCGGGGCTGAGCCCCCCGCCCACCGAGCGGCTCGCGCTCTCGACACGTGCCGTGCACCGCAGGGGTGCGAGCAGGGTACGGACGACCATCGACATCGACAGCGAGGACGCCGACCCCCGGGCGATCGTGGACCGCCACGGCGTACGGACCGAGACCGACGCTCCAGGCCGCCGATGTCGACCTCGGCCGAGTGGCCGGCGTCGTCGCCATCCTTATGGACGACCCCTCGCTCCGGGCCTGACCACGACGCCGAACCGTGGGTGCCCGGGTGGCCGGCGGCACCGGGCCCGCCCGGCGCGAGCTGGTCCGGTCAGCGGTAGCGTGACGCCGATGGCCGACGGACGCGACGCCCTCCTGCGCTACGCGCCCGACGCCGCCGGGGCGCTCGGCGCCGTCGAGCAGGCGGTGTGGTCGTCCGCGGCCGCGGCCGCCCGCCGCGGCCTCGTGACCCGGATCGCCGAGACCTGCGCCGAACCCCACGGGCTCGTACCGCTCCGGCCCCCGGGCGGGGCCTCCGGCGACGGCGGCCTGCCGGCCGAGGCCGAGGGCGAGGCCGAGGGCGAGGCAGCCGTCCTCACCTTCGCCGTCCGGTTCGCCACCGACGTCTCCGCCCTCGACGAGTCCGTCCGCCACGCCTTCGTGGCCGCCGCCGGGGCCGACGCCGGCGACCTTGCCGCCACCGTGTTCGCCGCCGACTTCCTGCCCCGGGCCCGGACCGCCCTCGACGCCCTCTTCGGGCCCACCCCGCCGGGGGCGTGGTCGGCCGGCGGCCCGGACCGCCAGGTCGGGGCCCGGTCGTCCGAGGCGCCCGGCCTCTGGGACGCCCTCGACCGGCTGGTCCGCACCGTGCCCCGGCTCGACGCACTGGATCCGGTCACCTCCGAGCTCGTCCGGCTGCGCGGGGCCCGCCAGCACGACTGCCGGCTCTGCCGGTCGCTCCGCAGCCGCTCCGCCCTCCGGGCCGGCGCCGACGAGACGCACTTCGACGCCGTCGACGACCACGCCGCGAGCGACCTGCCCCCGTTGGCCCGGGCCGCCCTGGCCTTCACCGACGCCATGGTGTGGACGCCGGGCCGGCTGGCCGCCGAGGTGGTCGACGGCCTCCGGGCCCGGGCCACACCGGCCCAGCAGGTCGAGCTGGTCCTCGACGTGACCCGCAACGCCCTCAACAAGGTGGCCGTCGCCCTCGGCGCCGACGCCCCCCACGTGGCCGAGGGGGTGGAGATCTACGACGTCGGGCCCGACGGCGACCTCCTCTACGGCCTCCCCCCCGACTGACGCCGGAGATCGGCCCGACGCCGGTTCCCCACCCCGGCCGGTCCGTGGGAGGCTTCGGGGATGGAGCACCCGGAGACGACCCCGACCCGACCGGTCACCTCCGACGCCGCCCCCCGGCGGGCCGAGCTCCTCGAGCGGGCCCAGCGGGCCACCGGCTTCATGCCCGACGACGAGGGGCAGGCCCTCTACCTGGCCGCCCTACGGGCCGGCGCCGCCGTCGAGGGGGCCACCTTCGTGGAGATCGGCGCCTGGTGCGGCAAGTCGGCCCTCTACCTCGGGGCTGCGGCCGAGGAGACCGGTGCCGTCCTGTTCAGCCTGGACCACCACCACGGCTCGGAGGAGAACCAGGCCGGGTGGGAGCACCACGACCCGGCGCTGGTGGACCCGGCGACGGGCCGCATCGACACCCTCCCCCACTGGAGGCGGGCGGTGGTCGGGGCCGGGCTCGAGGCCTCGGTGGTCGGCGTGGTCGGCGACTCCCCCACGGTGGCCTCGCGCTGGGCCATCCCCCTGGCCTTCTGCTTCATCGACGGCGGGCACGGCGAGGCGCCGGCCTGGGCCGACTACCGGGGCTGGTCCCCGCACGTGGTCGCCGGCGGCTGGCTGGCCATCCACGACGTGTTCCCCGATCCGGCCGACGGCGGCCGTCCGCCCTACGACCTCTGGCGGGACGCCCTCGACTCGGGCCGGTTCGTCGAGGACGGGGCCTGCGGGTCGCTGCGGGTCCTGCGCCGGGTCTGACCCGGGGCCGGTCCTCGGCCGCCCGGGCTAGGGGGCGCCGGAGGACCCGGGCGCCCGCAGGGCGGGCTCGACCGGCACCCCGGGGGCCGGCTGGGTGAGGTCGAGGTGGTGGGGCAGGCCCTCGCCCCGGAACAGTCCGGAGGCGGGCGTGGTCCGGCTCAGGGCGTCGGCGGCCAGCACGATGGCCCCGGCCGTGTAGGTGGACCGTTCGAGCGGCGGGTAGGTCGCCTCCTCCGGGTACACCATGCCCGTCCAGTAGGAGCCGTCCTCGTTGCGCAGTCCCTGGGCCCAGGTGAACAGCTCGAGGGCCTCGGCGTCGCGGCCGAGGGCGTCGAGGGTGAGCACGCACTCCGCCGTCTCCGCCGCCGTCACCCACTCGCCGGTGGAGACGCAGCGGACCCCCCGCCCCTCGAGCACGAACGCCTCCCAGGAGTCGTCGATGCGGGCGTGGGCGGCCGGTCCCTCCATCGCCCCCGAGAGGATCGGGTAGTACCAGTCCATGGCGAACTCGACCTTCGGGGCGAAGGCCCCGGGGGCGTGGGCCAGGGCGTGGGCCAGGCGGCCGGCGGCCAGCTCCCAGTCCGGGCGCTCGTGGCCGAGGAGCTCGGCCGCGGCGATGGCGCACCGGAGGCTGTGGTAGATCGACGACGACCCGGTGAGGAGGGCGTACTCCTCGAGGACGCCGGACGGGTCGAGCGACCAGCGCACGGCGCCGTCGAGCTTCTGCCACCGCAGGACGAAGTCGACCCCGGCGGCGAGGGTCGGCCACAGGCGGGCCAGCCCGTCGGCATCGCCGGTCGAGACGTAGCGGTGCCAGGCCCCGGTGGCCAGGTAGGCGCAGACGTTGGTGTCGAGCCGGGCGTCCTTGACCCCGGTGGCCAGGTAGTAGTTGAACCAGCTGCCGTCGGGCAGCTGGGTGTCGACCAGCCACTGGTAGGCGCGGTCGGCCTCCTCGTCGAGGCCGCAGGTGGTGAGGGCCATGGCCGACTCGACGTGGTTCCACGGATCGCAGTGCCCGCCCGGGAACCAGGGGATCATGCCGTCGGGCCGCTGCAGCTCGGCGATGGAGCGGGCGGTGGCGGCCACATCGGCCGGCGAGAGGACGCCGGGGACCCCGGGGACGATCCTCACCGGCCGGCACCCACCGGCACCGACGCTGCCGGCTCGGCCGGGCCGACCGGCCCGCCGTCGGGCTTGTGCAGGTAGACCACCAGGCTCTTGCCGACCAGCGGGTTGAGCAGGCGGTCGGCGTACCGGGTGACCCGGGGGGCGCGCTCGATGTCCCACACCAGCAGCCGGTGGTAGGCGGCCACGGCCGGGTGGGCGTCGTTGGTCGTCCCGACCAGGCACTTGAGCCACCAGTACGGGGCGTGGAGCCCGTGGGCGTGGTGGTGGCCGAGGGGCCGGAGCCCGGCACCCTCGAGGCGACGGCGGAGCTCGCGGCGACGGTAGATGCGCACGTGACCGCCGGGCACGTCGTGGTACTCGTCGGAGAGCGCCCAGTTGACGAACTCGGGCCCGCAGCGGGGCACGGTCACGGCCAGGGTGCCCCCGGGCCGCAGCACCCGGGCCAGCTCGGCCATGGCCGCCTCGTCGTGGGGGATGTGCTCCAGGACCTCCGAGGCGATGACCCGGTCGAAGGAGGCGTCGGCGAAGGGCAGGGCCAGGGCGTCGCCCTGGACCGCTTCCACCGGGGTGGCCGTCGGGTCGAGCTCGCCGGCCTCGACCATGGCCCCGAAGGTGGCCCGGACCCGGGCCACCTCGTCGGTCCCCCGGTCGCAGGCCACCACCCGGGCGCCCAGGCGGGCCGCCTGATAGGCGTGGCGGCCGAAGCCGCAGCCCAGGTCGAGCAGCCGGTCTCCCGGCACCAGGCCCAGGCGGCCGTAGTCGACGGTCAGCACGGGACGGCCGCCCCGTCCTCGAGCAGGGCCCGGTACTCGTCGGCCGTGCCGGCCGCGGTGACCTGCCAGGTGAAGCGCCCGAGGACGCGCTGGCGTCCGGCCGCCCCCAGCCGGGTGCGCAGGTCGTCGTCGTCGAGCAGACGGCCGATGGCCGCGGCCAGGGCCCCGGGGTCGTCGGGGGGCACCAGCAGTCCGGTGCGGCCGTCGTCCCCCACCACCTCGGGCAGGGCCCCGCCGGTGGTCGCCACCAGGGCCACCCCGCAGGCCATGGCCTCGATGGCCGGCAGCGAGAAGCCCTCGTACAGCGAGGGCACCACCGCCACCTGGGCCCGGGCGTAGTTGCAGGCCAGTTCGTCGTCGCTGATGCCGGTCACGCACCGCACCACCGGGGCCAGATCGAGGCGCTCGATGGCCTTGGCCACGCGCCCATCGGCCCGCGGGTTGCCGATGACCACCAGCTCGACCTCCCGCTCGGTGCGGAGCTTGGCCACCGCCTCCAGCAGGGGCACGAGCCCCTTCATGGGGACGTCGGAGGAGGAGGTCACCATGATGCGGCCGGGGACGGGCGTCAGCTCGGGCCGGGGCCGGAAGACGGTGTGGTCGACGCCCACGGGCACGACGGTCATCCGCTCGGGCGCCACCCCCATCTGGGTGGCGATGTCCCGGCGGGAGGACTCCGAGACGGTCACGATCCTCGGCAGGGCCCGGGCCACCGTGCACTGCATGCGCAGGAAGCCGAACCAGCGGCGCTGGGTCGCCTGCTGCCACGGGTTGGTGGTGTGGCTGAGGGCGAGCTGGCGGTCGACGGTGATCGGGTGGTGGAGCGTCTCGAGGACCGGCCACCCGTCGTCGAGCATCCCCTGGATGCCGTGGCCCAGGCACTGGTTGTCGTGGACGAGGTCGAACTCGTCGCGCCGGGCGGCGAGCAGGCGCCGGGCGCGCAGGCTGAACGACCACGGCTCGGGGAAGCCGGCCGTGCACATGACGGCGAATTCGAGGACGGCCACCGAGCGGGGGAAGGCGCCGCGGAACTCCCGCGGCCGGGGGATGCGGAACGGGTCGGGGTCCCGGTAGAGGTCGAGACCGGGCACCGGGGTGAAGCCGACCCCCTCGTCGACCTCCGGCCAGGGCTGGCCGGCGAAGACCTCGACCGAGTGGCCGAGGGCCACCAGCTCGCGGGTGAGGTGGCGGGTGTAGACGCCCTGGCCCCCGCAGCGCGGGTTGCCCCGGTAGACGAGGAAGGCGATGCGCAGCCCGCCGGGTGCGGGCGGGCGGGGGGCGATGCGCTCGGGGACGGGTGGGTGGGTCGCCGGACCCCTCACCTTGTGGCGGAAGATCCCGAGGCTAGGCACGGGGATCCGGGGCGCGGGCGGACATAAGGGCAGAATCCTCCCGCACGCAGGGCCTTCGGCGCAAACCCTGGCCCGACCGGAGCGGCCCCCGGCGGCCGGCGGCCGGGCGGGCCGCCCCCGACGTCAGTGGTGGCCGTGGAGGCCGAGCTGGACGGCCTTCACCAGGAGGAGCAGGACGGCCAGGACCAGGTAGACGCGCAGGCCGTACATGCCGATCAGCCGACCGCGCGACCAGGCCGGCCGCTCGAGCAGGTTGAGCGGCGGCATCCGCCAGTTCGCCTTGCGCTCGGGGGGCACCACCGGCCGGGGGGGGCGCCGGGCGCGGTTGCGCACCAGGACGACGGCGCCCACCAGGGAGGCCACGAGGAGCACCCCGCCGAGGAGGGCGCTGAGCGCGGTCACGTCGATGCTCGGGAAGAGGGTCGTGACCATGAGGACGAGGGACATCATGAGGAGGACCGAGACGATGGCGCTGGCCACCACGTTCAGCCAGGTGCGGTTGACCCACGGGCCGAGGACCTCGCTGTCGTTGCAGAGGAGGAGCAGGAACACCGTGGCGCTGGGCAGGAGGACCCCGGCGAGGGCCTGGACGCCCGTCGTGATGAGGCCGAGCGGAGCGCCGGGGATGATCACCATGCCGGCCGCCACCGCGACGGTGGCCGTGAACGCGCCGTAGAAGAACTTCGCCTCACGCCAGCTGCGGTGGAGGGAGTGGTGGGCGCCGAAGACGTCGCCGAAGGCGTAGCTGGTGGAGAGGGTGACGGCGGCCGCGCCGATCACGGACGCGTTGAGGAGGACGACGGCGAAGAGGGTGCCCGCGGCCCGCCCCACCAGCCGGTGCAGCCCGCTGGCCACACCGCCGGCATCGGTGAAGTGCCCGGCGAGGGGCGTTCCCTGGAACGCCGCGGCCACCACGCCCATCAGCAGGGCGGCCGCCAGCACGGTGATGAGCGAGCCGATGACCGTGTCGGCGCGCTCGTAGCCGATCCACCGCGGCGTGATGCGCTTGTCCACGATGTTCGACTGCTGGAAGAACAGCTGCCACGGGGCCACGGTCGTGCCCACGATGGCGATGATCAAGAGGACCGACGTCGACGTGAAGCCGCCGCGCACGCCGGGCACGGTGAGCCCGTGGAGGAAGGGCCCGGGAGCCGGGTGGCTCAGGACGGCCAAGGGGATGACGAGGAAGTTCACGGCGATGAAGACGAACATGAACCGCTCCCACCGCCGGAAGCTCCCGGTGGCCGTCATGGCCACCAGGGCCACCGCGGCGATGGGCACCGAGACGTACTGGCTGACGCCGAAGTACCGCAGGGCCAGGCTCACCCCGATGAACTCCGTGGCGATGGTCAAGAAATTGAGGATGAAGAGATCGCCGACCGAGAAGGCCCCCCAGAACCTGCCGAACCGCTCGTTGATGAGCCGGGCGTGGCCCACACCGGTGACCGCGCCGAGGCGCACCACCATCTCCTGGTTGACCACGAGGACCGGGATGAGCAGGGGGAGGGTCCACAGCAGCGAGAGCCCGAAGTTCTGTCCGGCCTGGCTGTAGGTCGCCACGCCGCCGGCGTCGTTGTCGCCCACCATCACGATGAGCCCCGGTCCCATGATGGCGAGCAGGGTGAGGAGGCGGGCCGGCCACGACCGTCGGACGTCGGAGTCGTGCTGGCGGATGGTGCCGAAGGCGCCGCGGATGTCGCCGAGATGTGCGGTGTCGAGCACCGCGGAGGTCTCGTGCTCGTCGGCGTGCTGCTCGCTCATCGGTTACCTCTCGGGTGCCGGTGCACCCCACTGCGTGGACGGACGGCCGCATGGGCCGCACCTCGTGGACCCGAGCCCGGGGCGCGGGCGGCGGGAGGGCTCGATCGACGGGCACGGGCCGGGCAGGGCCGCCCCGGCGACGGGCCAGGGAGACCCGGCGGCGAGCGGCGGCTGCGTCGCCCCGGGGCCCCCGACCACCGCCCACCCCGGGCGCGGCGTCAGGGGAGGCGGTGGGCGGTACTGGGGGGTTCGGGTCTTCGCCGGCGGTAGGGCGTCCGCATGCTCAGTCCTCGGCCGCCGTCCGTCCGAAGTCCCGCCGGAACCCGGTGGGGAGCAGCAGCTCGAGCACGTCGTCGACGGTGACGACGCCGAGGATGGTCCGGTGCTCCTCGTCGAGCACGGGGGCGACGACCAGGTTGTAGTCCGACATCTTGCGCACGATCTCCCCCAGGTCCCAGTCCACGTGGAGGTGGAAGGGCTCGTCCGACTCGCAGACCGACCCGAGGGTCGCCGCCGGATCGGACTGGACGAGGCGGACCACCGAGGCGGTCCCGACGACCTGCCCGTCCGCGTCGGCGGCGAAGACGGCGTTCAGTGCCTCCGGCGGTGCCGAGCTGGCGCGCACGGCGGCCAGAGCGGCCTCCACGGTCGTCCCGATGGGCAGGCACAGGAAGTCCGGGCTCATCAGTCCCCCGGCCGTCTCCGGGTGGTAGCTCAACAGGGAGCGCACCTTGCCCTGGTGCGGTTCCGGGAGGAGGCTCAGGATCGGCGAGCGACGCTCCTGGTCGATCTCGGTGATGAGGTCGGCCGCGTCGTCGGGGGCCATGGAGGCCAGCAGACGGGCGGCCTCGACGTCCGACCGGCTCCGGACGAACTCGATCTGATGCTCGGCGTCGAGCTCCTCGAAGACGTCGGCTTCGAGCTCGACGTCCTCGCCGACGGCGTGGATGATCTCCTCGCCTTCGTCGTGCGAGGCCGCCTCGACCAGGTCGGCGATCTGCGCCGGGTGCAGCTTGGCCAGCTTCCGGTACGGGATGCGGAGCTTCGACGACGGGACGTGGGCCACGAAGGGCTCGATGCTGGCCCAGTCCACCATGCGGCCCACACCGGTCCGCCGCCCGAGGCGGCCGGGGAGCAGCCTGCGGAACAGGGGGCGGCTCGAGGGGTCGACGGCGACGACCTCCCAGGTGCCGTCGACGTTGGCCAGTTCGATCTCGTTGGCCCGGATGATGCGGCCGCCCACGAAGTTGATGGCACGACGGGCGAGGAGGTCCCGAGCGAGCAACAGCTCGCCCTCGCGCCGTTCGAACCGGCGGAGGTCCACCCGGAGTCCGCTGAACACCACCTGCCCGGACTCGAACGAGGCCACCTTGCGGATGGGGACGAACAGGTCGCGCCCCCCGATGTTCACGACCAGGCCGACCACCGGTGGGTGCGGCGCGTCGCCCAGTCGGACGACGAGGTCCTGGACCTTGCCCAGACGGTCCCCGCCCCCGTCGACGAGGGGGCGACGGACGACGCTCGAGAGGTGCAGGACCTCGAGCTCCACCTGACGGGACGTCTGCTGAACGCTCATGACCCACCAAGCGTAGACCGGACGGCCGCGATGGCCGGTGGTCGCCGGGGC
>DAHVAJ010000123.1 GCA_027314705.1 Acidimicrobiaceae bacterium | reverse complement strand
CCGGTGACGGCCAGCACCGGGTCGAACGTCGAGTCGTTGTGGGCCACGGTGGCCCCGGCCAGCGGGTGGGCCGCGCCGACCGGCACCGAGGGGGCGACCGCCGCCCACCAGGCGGGCTGGTCCTGTTCGGCCGAGCGCAGGGCGGCGAAGTAGAGGGCGATGACCGCACCCTCGTCGTCCAGCGGCGCCGCGCTCTGCTGCCAGGTCGATGTCGGCGTGCCGGTGACGGCCAGGGTGCCCATCGGTGCCGGGTTGTGGGCCAGGTCGAGGCCCTGGGCGGCGAGGGGGGCCGGGGCCGGCACCGTCGGGGCCGACGGTGCGGACACGCCGCCGGGTGCCCCGCCCCGGTCGGCCACCCCGGCCAGACCGGCGGTGACCACCAACCGCTGGGTGGTCAGGGAGAGTGCGTCGAGCGGGTAGCACGTCACGAGGACCAGGCGGGACTCGGTCGTCTGGAGCACGGGGGTCCCGGCCGTCACCACCTGGCTCGCACCGACCCGGTAGGTGAAGGTACGACACGGGGTCTCGACGGTGAGGACGTCCCCCGGCCGGAGGTGGTCGAGGCGGCTGAACCACGTGACGTCGTGGGCCTCGAGCACCGAGGTGCCCGACGGGCCCGGCCACGAGCTGGCCGCGACGTGGCCCACGGCCACGCTGAGCTCGGCCTCCCCGGTGCCGTCGACCACCGGGGCCACCAGCCCGATGGTCGGGGCCCTGAGCAGGGCGTAGACGGTGGGTTCGCCGGCCGACGGCACCCCGGTGGGGGTGGCCGCCAGCCCGTCCCCGGGGACGGACACCGTCCCGCCGGCCGCGCCCGCCGGGCCGGCGGTGCCACCGCCGGGCGGTGTGCACGACCGGATCCGGCCGGCCGAGGAGAGGGCCTGCTGCTCGCGGCGGACCAGCGCCCCGCCGACCCGGTCGGAGTGCAGGTGGTAGCGGTAGATCTGGACGCCGATACCCACCCCGGCCACGATGCAGGCCAGCGCCATGGTCGTCACCAACCGGCGGGGCCAACGGCGGCGCCGGGCGTGGACGTGCCGGCGTCCGCCCCTCGGCCGGCCCGGCGGACCGGCGGCGTCCCCGGCCTCCATGTCCCCAGTCTCCCGCACCGGGCCGGCACCGGGCGGGAGCCCCCGGCCCGGCCGCGCTCAAGCCCCCGCCTGCAACAGCCGATGCACCACCATGACCTGGGGAGACGAGGAGGGGGGGGTGTCGGCCATGGCCGACGTCGACGGCACCGCCCTGGCCCGCCTCCTCGTCGACCTGCCCGACGTCGTGATCGTCACCGATGCCACCGGGTGCCTGGTGTGGGCCAACCGGGCCGCGGAGGACCTGTTCGGCCGCCCGTTCGAGGCGTCCCGGGGCCTCCGGGGCCTCGACCTCGTCCACCCCGACGACCTGGAGCTGGTCCACCGCTCGCTCGCCTCCATCGTGGCCAAGGAGGTCGGCGCCCCCATCGAGGTGCGCTTCACCACCCCGCGCGGGTGGCGTCTGCTCGAGGTGGTGGGCTCCCCGGTGCGCTGGCTCCGGGGGGACGCCGTCCTGTTCGTCCTGCGCGACCTCACCGACCGCCGGCGCTTCGAGGTGGCCCGTGGCGAGGACGCCCGGGCGTGGGCCCTCGTGCAGCACGCCGCCGCCCTCACCTTCCTCGTCTCCCCCGACGGCGTGGTCGAGTCCCTCTCCGGCGCCGTGACCCGGCGGCTCGGCCACGACCCCGAGCTGGTCGAGGGCCGCCCCCTGGCCGACCTGGTGGAGGAGGCCGACCGGCCGGCCGTGGCCGCCGCCCTGGTCCGGGCGGCCGACGGGGCCACCACCGCCTTCCCCGTCACCGCCCCGGTCCGGCTCCTCCTCCAGGGCGGCCGGGGGTCGGTCCCCTACGAGCTGGCCGTGGTCAACCTGACCGACGACCCGACGGTCGGCGGCTACGTGGTGAGCGGCCACGACATCTCCGCCCGCCACCTGGCCGAGTACGAGCTCCGCAAGGCCCACTCGCTGCTCACCGCCACCCTCGACGCCACCACCGACGGCGTGCTGGTGGTGGGGACCGACGGTCGGTTCACGAGCTTCAACCGCCGGTTCGTCGAACTGTGGCGCCTGCCCGAGTCGATCGTGGTCGGCCGCGACGACACCCGGGCCCGCACCTACGTCCTCGACCAGCTCTGCGACCCCGGGGCGTTCGAGTCGAAGATCGACGAGCTCTACGCCCACCCCGAGGCCGAGAGCGTCGACGTGCTCGCCTTCCGCGACGGGCGCACCCTCGAACGCCACTCCCTCCCCCAGTGGGTCGACGGGGAGGTGGTGGGCCGGGTCTGGACCTTCCGCGACGTCACCGACCGCCGGCGCCTGCAGGACCAGCTGGCCTACGCCTCGCTCCACGACGCCCTGACCGGTCTCGGCAACCGGGCGCTCCTGCTCGACCGGCTCCAGCACGGCATGGCCCGGCTCGAGCGCACCGGGCGGCGCCTGGCCGTCCTGGTCCTCGACCTCGACGACCTCACCCGCATCAACGACGGGCTCGGCAGCACGGCCGGCGACCTCGTCCTGCGGGTCACCGCCGAGCGCCTGCTGGCCAGCGTGCGGGCCGCCGACAGCGCCGCCCGCCTGGGCAGCGACGAGTTCGGGATCGTGCTCGAGGACCTCTCCGACCCCGCCGAGGCCGTCCAGCTGGCCGAGCGCCTGCTCGACCAGGTCCGGCGGCCGGTCCGGGCCGGCGACACCGAGATCGTCGCCACCGCCACCGTCGGGATCGCCGTCGACGAGGACGGGCTCTCGGGCGAGCAGCTGCTGGCCAAGGCCGGACTGGCCCTGACCGCCGGCAAGCTGCAGGGCGGCAACCGGTGCGCCACCCACGGCGTGACGGTCGACCCGCCCCCACCGACCGGCCGGACCGGCCGGGCCGTGGCCGACGGGCTCCGGTCCGCCTCCTGACCGCCGTCCGACCGGGGCGTCAGCGGAGGGCGAGCTGTCCGGGCCGGAGCGGCGCCGGGAGGGCGGTCGACCCCATGAGGTAGCGGTCGACGGCGGCGGCGGCCGAGCGCCCCTCGGCGACGGCCCAGACGATCAGGCTCTGGCCCCGGGTCATGTCCCCGCAGACGAAGACGCCCTCGACGGTGGTCGACCAGTCGGCGTCGGCGGCCACGCTCCCCCGGGCGTCGAGCCCGAGACCGAGGTCGGCCACCGGGCCCTGGGGCTCGGCCCCGACGAAGCCCATGGCCAGGAGGACCAGCTCGCAGGGGAGCTCGAACTCGCTCCCCGCGACCGGTCGGAAGCCCGGGCGGCCGTCGGCCCCCGCGACCGGCTCGACCTGGTGGCCCCGGAGGGCCCGCACGGCGCCGGTGCCGTCGTCGACGAACGCGTCGGTGGTGACCGAGTAGAGGCGGTCGCCGCCCTCCTCGTGGGCGGCCGAGGTGCGCAGCACCACCGGCCAGGTGGGCCAGGGGTTGTCGCCGGCCCGCTGGTCGGGCGGTGCGGGCAGGATCTCCAGCTGGTGCACGCTGCGCGCTCGCTGGCGGTGGACCGTGCCCAGGCAGTCGGCGCCGGTGTCGCCCCCGCCGATGATGACCACGTGCCTGCCCTCGGCGGTGATGCCCGGGGTGGCCAGGGCACCCTCCTGGACCAGGTTCGCGGGCTTGAGGTAGTCCATGGCCCGGTGGATCCCGGCCAGCGACCGGCCGGGCACGTCGAGGTCGCGCGGCACGGTCGACCCGCCGGCCAGCACCACGGCGTCGTAGGCGTCGACCAGCTCGCGGGTGGCCACCACCGACGCCCCGGGGGCGAGGGCGCCGGCCGCCTCGGGGGCGTGGGCGCCGACCGAGGTCGCGCAGCGGAACTCGACGCCCTCGGCCTCGAGCTGGGCCAGCCGGCGGTCGAGGACGGCCTTTTCCATCTTGAACTCGGGGATGCCGTAGCGCAGGAGCCCGCCGGGGCGCTCGGCCCGCTCGTAGACGACCACGCCGTGGCCGGCCCGGGCCAGCTGCTGGGCGGCGGCCAGCCCGGCCGGGCCCGACCCCACGACGGCCACCCTCCGGCCGGTCGGCTCGGCCGCCCGCACCGGGTCCACCCACCCCTCGGCCCACGCCCGCTCGGCGATCTCGTACTCGATGCGCTCGATGGCGACGGGGTCGCTGTTGATGCCGAGCACGCACGACCCCTCGCACGGCGCCGGGCACAGCCGGCCGGTGAACTCGGGGAAGTTGTTGGTGGCGTGCAGGCGCTCGGCCGCGTCGGCCCAGTCGTCCCGGTAGACCAGGTCGTTCCACTCGGGGATGAGGTTGCCCAGGGGGCAGGCGTCGTGGCAGAAGGGGATGCCGCAGTCCATGCAGCGCGCCCCCTGGTGGCGGGCGGACTCGACGGCAAAGGGCTCGTAGACCTCCTTCCAGTCCCGGATCCTCACCGGCACCGGTCGGCGGGCCGGGAGCTCGCGGGGGTACTTGAGGAATCCCGTGCTGTCACCCATGGGCCGCCTCCATCACCGCGTCGGCGGCCGAGCGGCCCTCGGCCACCGCCCGCTCGGTGGCCTCCAGCACCCGCCGGTAGTCGCGGGGCATGACCGTGACGAACTGCTCCGAGGCCGCCGCCCAGTCGGCCAGGATGCGGGCGGCCACCTCCGACCCGGTCTCCTCGGCGTGGCGCATGACGCGGTCGCGCAGCCAGATCCGGTCGTCGGCCGAGAGCGGCTCGAGGTCGACCATCTCGTGGTTGTAGGTCCGGCCCACCAGGTCGTGGGGGTCGTGGACGAAGGCCACACCGCCCGACATGCCCGCCCCGAAGTTGCGCCCGGTGGGACCGAGGACCACCACCCGGCCGCCGGTCATGTACTCGCAGGCATGGTCGCCCACGCCCTCGACCACGGCCACCGCCCCCGAGTTGCGCACGCAGAACCGCTCCCCGACCTGGCCGCGCAGGAAGACCTCGCCGGCGGTGGCGCCGTAGAGGATCACGTTGCCGGCGATGATGTTCTCCTCGGCGGCGAAGGGCGCGTCCTCGGCGGGCCGCACCACGAGGCGCCCGCCCGAGAGGCCCTTGCCCAGGTAGTCGTTGGCGTCCCCGAAGAGCCGCATGGTCACGCCCCGGGGCAGGAAGGCGCCGAAGCTCTGCCCGGCCGAGCCCCGGAAGGTGAGGTCGATGGTGCCCTCGGGCAGGCCGGCCCCGCCGTGGCGCCGGCTGATCTCCGAGCCGAGCAGGGTGCCCACCGTGCGGTCGACGTTGCGCACCGCCACCTCGGCCACCACCCGGGTGCCGTCCTCGATGGCCGGGCGGCAGGCCTCCAAGAAGGCGTGGTCGAGGGCCCGGTCCAGGCCGTGGTCCTGGGCGGCCACGCACCGGCGGGCGGCCCCGGGCGGAGCGTCGGGGGCCCGGAGGATCGGGCCGAGGTCGAGCCCGGACGCCTTCCAGTGGTCGACGGCCCCCGCCGTGTCGAGCAGGTCGACCCGGCCGACGGCCTCGTCGAGCGAGCGCAGCCCGAGGGCGGCGAGGTACTCGCGCACCTCCTCGGCGATGTACTCGAAGAAGGTCTCGACGAACTCGGGCGTGCCGGTGAAGCGCTGGCGCAGGACGGGGTTCTGGGTGGCGATCCCGACCGGGCAGGTGTCGAGGTGGCAGACGCGCATCATGATGCAGCCCGACACCACCAGCGGGGCGGTGGCGAACCCGAACTCCTCGGCCCCGAGCAGGGCGCCGACGATGACGTCGCGGCCGGTCTTCATCTGGCCGTCGACCTGGACGACGATCCGGTCGCGCAGGTCGTTGGCCATGAGGGTCTGCTGGGTCTCGGCCAGGCCCAGCTCCCAGGGGATGCCGGCGTGCTTCTGGGAGGTGAGCGGCGTGGCCCCCGTGCCGCCGTCGTGGCCGGAGATGAGGACCACGTCGGAGTGGGCCTTGGCCACGCCGGCCGCCACCGTCCCCACCCCCACCTCGGCCACCAGCTTCACGTGGATGCGGGCCGCCGGGTTGGCCGACTTCAGGTCGTGGATGAGCTGGGCGATGTCCTCGATGGAGTAGATGTCGTGGTGGGGCGGGGGCGAGATGAGGCCCACGCCCGGCGTCGAGTAGCGGGTCTTGGCGATCCACGGGTAGACCTTGTGGCCCGGCAGCTGGCCGCCCTCGCCGGGCTTGGCCCCCTGGGCGATCTTGATCTGGATGTCGTCGGCGTTGACCAGGTACTCGGCGGTCACACCGAAGCGCCCGGAGGCCACCTGCTTGATGGCGCTGCGGCGCAGGTCGCCGTCGGCGTCGGGCGTGAAGCGGTCCGGGTCCTCGCCGCCCTCGCCGGTGTTGGACTTGCCGCCGATCCGGTTCATGGCCACGGCCAGGGTCTCGTGGGCCTCGGCCGAGATGGAGCCGTAGGACATGGCCCCGGTGGAGAAGCGGGCCAGGATGGCCGAGGCCGGCTCGACCTCCTCGAGGGGGACGGGCGGCAGCACGCCCTCGCGCAGCCGCAGCAGGCCGCGCAGCGTGGCCAGGGCCTCGGACTGGTCGTCGACCGCCCGGGTGTACTCCTTGAAGACCTCGTAGCGCCTGGTGCGGGTGGCGTGCTGGAGCTTGTAGACGGTGCGCGGGTTGAACAGGTGGACCTCCCCCTCGCGCCGCCACTGGTACTCGCCGCCCACCTCGCGCTCGCGGTGGGCCCGCTCGGAGGGCCGGGCCAGGTGGCAGAGTCCGTGGCGGGCCACCACCTCGCCGGCCAGGACGTCGAGGCCGACGCCGCCGATGCGCGAGACGGTGCCGGTGAAGTACTCCTCGACCACCTCGGGGGCGAGGCCCACCGCCTCGAACACCTGGGCGCCGGTGTAGGAGGCGACCGTCGAGATGCCCATCTTCGACATCACCTTCACGATGCCCTTGGAGGCGGCCTTGATGTAGTTCTTCTGGGCCTGGCGGGGGGTGACCCCGGTGAGCAGGCCCGAGGCGATCATGTCGTCGATGGTCTCGAAGGCCAAGTACGGGTTGATGGCCGCGGCCCCGTACCCCTTCAGGAGGGCCATGTGGTGCACCTCGCGGGCGTCGCCCGACTCGACCACCAGGCCGACCCGGGTTCGGGTCCGCTCGCGCACCAGGTGGTGGTGGACGGCGGCCACCAGCAGCAGGGAGGGGATGGGCGCCAGCTCGGCCGTCGAGTTGCGGTCGGAGAGGACGATCACGTCGGCCCCCTCCTCGATGGCCGCGCCGACCCGGGCCCGGACGTCCTCGATGGCCGCCGCCAGCGCGGCGCCGCCCCCGGCCACGGCGAAGAGGCCGTCGATGGCGAAGGCCGAAAATCCCGGGGTCCGGCCGTCCTCGTTGACGTAGAGCAGCTTGGCCAGGTCGTCGTTGTCGATGACGGGCATGGGCAGGACGATCTGCCGGCACGAGTCGGCCGTGGGCGCGAGCAGGTTGGCCTCGGGACCGAGGGTGGACAGCAGCGAGGTGACCAGCTCCTCGCGGATGGCGTCGAGCGGCGGGTTGGTGACCTGGGCGAAGAGCTGGGTGAAGTAGTCGTAGACCAGCCGGGGTCGCTCGGAGAGGACGGCGATGGCCGAGTCGGAGCCCATCGAGCCGATCGGCTCCGCCCCCGACTTGGCCATGGGGGCGAGGAGGAGGCGCAGCTCCTCGTCGGTGTAGCCGAAGAGCTGCTGGCGGCCGACCACCGAGGCGTGCTGCGGGGTGAGCATGCTCCGGGGCGGCAGGTCGTCCAGGTCGACCTGGCCCTCCTCCAGCCAGGTGCCGTAGGGGTGCTCGGCGGCCAGGACGTCTTTGATCTCGTCGTCGTCGACGATGCGGCCGGCCTCGGTGTCGACGAGGAACATCCGGCCCGGCTGCAGGCGGCCCTTGCGCACCACCGACGACGGCGGCACGTCGAGCACGCCCACCTCCGAGGCCAGGACGACCAGGCCCTCGTCAGTCACCCAGTACCGGGCCGGGCGCAGGCCGTTGCGGTCCAGCACCGCGCCGATGACCGCGCCGTCGGTGAAGGCCACCGCGGCCGGGCCGTCCCACGGCTCCATGAGGGAGGCGTGGTAGCGGTAGAAGGCGCGCCGGGCCGGGTCCATGGTGCGGTGGTTCTCCCAGGCCTCGGGGATCATCATGAGGACGGCGTGGTGGATGGGCCGCCCGGCCAGGTGGAGCAGCTCCAGCACCTCGTCGAAGGAGGCCGAGTCGCTCGCCCCCGGGGTGACGACGGGGAAGGCCCGCTCGAGGCCCGGAAGCAGCTCGGACGAGCAGAGCGCCTCCCGGGCCCGCATCCAGTTGCGGTTGCCGGCCAGGGTGTTGATCTCGCCGTTGTGGGCCACGTACCGGTACGGGTGGGCGAGCGGCCACGACGGGAAGGTGTTGGTCGAGAAGCGCGAGTGCACGAGGGCCAGCCCGCTCACCAGGCGCGGGTCGGCCAGGTCGGGGTAGAAGGCGCCGAGCTGGTGGGAAGTGAGCATGCCCTTGTAGGTGATGGTCCGGGCCGACAGCGACGCCACGTAGCACCCGTCGATCTCGTGCTCGGCCCGCTTGCGCAGGACGAAGGCCCGCCGGTCGAGGGCGAGGGCCGGGTCGCCCGGCCCGAGCGCGGTGCCGGGTCCGGGGGCCACGAAGACCTGGTGCATCCCGGGGCGGGCGGCCTCGGCGATGGAGCCGAGCCCCGAGGGGTCGACGGGCACGTCGCGCCAGCCCAGGACCACGAGGCCCTCCTCGGCGGCCAGCTTCTCCAGGTGGGCGCGCCCGGCCGCCCCCCGTTCGGGGTCGGCCGGGAGGAAGGCGATGCCGGTGGCGTAGCGGCCCCGTTCGGGTAGCGGGAAGTCGACCACGGCCCGGTACAGGTCGTCGGGCACCTGGAGGAGGATGCCGGCGCCGTCCCCGCTGTCCTCCTCGCTGCCGCTGGCCCCCCGGTGGGCCAGGTGCTCGAGGGCGCTGAGGGCCCGGGCCACGAGCTGGTGGGAGGCGCGGCCCCGCAGGTCGGCGACGAGGGCCACCCCGCAGGCGTCGTGCTCGAAGCCGGGGGCGTAGAGGCCGCCGGACGGTGGACGGGGCAGGTGCCGGTTGGGGGCGTCGTCGTCTCGGCGTGCAACGGTCGTCATCGGGTCGCTCCAACGGGTGCAGTGGATCTCCCCGCGCGGGACGACGTTGGCCCATGCGTGGTCCGTCCATGCTACACGTCCCGCCCCTCGAGGAGGCCGGACGGGCCCGGCCCGGCCGTAGTGTGGGGCCATGGCCGGCCCGCCCCGCACCGACGTCGTCGTGGTCGGCGGCGGCGTCATCGGCCTGGCCCTGGCCTGGCGCACGGCCCGGGCGGGGGCGGCCGTGGTGGTCGTCGATCCGGCCCCGGGCCGCGGGTCGAGCTGGGCCGCGGCCGGCATGCTGGCCCCGGCGGCCGAGGCCCACTTCGGCGAGGAGGGCCTGGCCGCCCTCACCGTGGCCGCCGCCCGGGCCTGGCCCCGCTTCGCCGCCGACCTCGAGGCGGCCGCCGGCCGACCGGTCCACTTCACCGCCTCGGGCACGCTCCTCGTGGCCGCCGACCCCTCCGACCGGGCCGCCACCGAGCGGGTCCTCGGCCTCCAGCGCCGCCTCGGCCTCGGGCCCGAGGACCGCACGGCCACGGCCTGCCGGGCCGAGGAGCCGCTCCTCGCCCCGGGCATCGCCGGTGGCGCCCTCCTCCCCGACGACCATCAGGTCGACAACCGGGCGGTGGTCGGGGCCCTCCGGGAGGCGGCCACGGTGGCCGGCGTGACCTTCGTCACCGGCCCGGTGACCGCGGTGCGCGTCGCCGCGGGCCGGGCCGGGG
>DAHVAJ010000115.1 GCA_027314705.1 Acidimicrobiaceae bacterium | reverse complement strand
ACGGTGGTCTCCCTCGACCCGCTGGTCTGCCCGTGCTCGACCATGTTCCGCATCGACGCCCCCCACCTGGCCTGGGTGCTCGAGGGGCTGGTCGAGGGCGAGGTGCGCAACCGCATCACCGTCGACCCCGAGACAGCCGCGTGGGCCAGGGTGGCGCTGGAGCGGATGCTGGCCACGACCTGAGCCCGGGGTCCGGATCGGGTCGGGTCAGGAGGCCCCGGCCCGCTTGCCGGCTGGGGCGGGCCGACCGTTGGTCCCGGCCCGGATCCCGGCCCGGCTCGACGCGGCCGCCTGCGTGGACCGCGTACGGGGCGCCGGCTCGGCCGACGGCACCCGCCCGGCCGGCTGCACCCGCCCGGCCGACTGGGCTCCCGGGGCCGTCCCCTTGGCGGCGGCCTTCCGGGCGGCGCCCGTCCCCTTGGCGGCGGCCTTCCGGCCGGCACCCGTCCCCTTGGCGGCGGCCTTCCGGGCGGGTCCGGCGGCCGGCCCGGTGGCCCGACGTCGGGGCCGGGGGGTCGACCGGGGGGCCGGGTCCATCCCGAGCAGCGGGGCGAGCACGGCCCCGGTGTGGCTGCCGGCCGCCGACGCCACCTCCTCGGGGGTGCCCTCGGCCACCACCGTCCCGCCCCGGTCGCCGCCCTCGGGTCCGAGGTCGACGATCCAGTCGGCGCTCTTGACCACGTCCAGGTTGTGCTCGATCACGATGACCGTGTTGCCCTGGTCGACCAGTCGGTTGAGGACGTCGAGGAGCTTGCGCACGTCGTCGAAGTGGAGGCCGGTGGTGGGTTCGTCGAGCACGTAGAGCGTGTGCCCGGTCGAGCGTCGGCTCAGCTCGGAGGCGAGCTTCACCCGCTGGGCCTCGCCCCCCGAGAGGGTCGGGGCCGGCTGGCCCAGCCGGATGTAGCCCAGACCGACATCGACCAGGGTCTGGAGGTGCCGGGCGATGGGTGGTTGGGCCGCGAAGAAGGCCAGGGCCTCCTCGCAGGAGAGCTCCAGCACGTCGGCGATGGTCTTGCCCCGGAAGGTGACCTCGAGGGTGTCGCGGTTGTAGCGGGCACCGCGGCAGACCTCGCAGGGCACGTAGATGTCGGGCAGGAAGTGCATCTCGATGCGCAGGGTGCCGTCGCCCGAACACGCCTCGCACCGGCCGCCCTTGACGTTGAAGGAGAACCGCCCGGGCAGGTAGCCGCGGACCTTGGCCTCCGCCGTCTGGCTGAACAGCCGGCGGACGTGGTCGAAGACCCCCGTGTAGGTGGCCGGGTTGGACCGGGGGGTGCGGCCGATGGGTGCCTGGTCGACCTCGACCACCTTGTCGACGTGCTCCACCCCGGCGATGGTGCGGTGGGCGCCGGGCAGGGCCTTGGCCCGGTGGACCTGCTTGGCCAGGGACCGCAGCAGGATGTCGTTGACGAGGGTCGACTTGCCCGACCCCGACACGCCGGTGACCCCCACCAGGCGACCGAGGGGGAAGTGCACGGTGACGTCCTTCAGGTTGTGCTCGGTCGCCCCCTCGACCACCAGGGCCTCCCCCCGCCCCGGCCGGCGGACGGCGGGCACGGGGATCGATCTGGCCCCGGCCAGGTACCGGCCGGTGAGCGAGGCCTCGTTGGAGACGATGCCGCCGGGCCCGGTGACCGGCCCGGAGTGCACCACCCGGCCCCCGTGCTCCCCCGCCCCCGGGCCGATGTCGACCACGTGGTCGGCCACCCGGATGGTCTCCTCGTCGTGCTCGACCACGATGACCGTGTTGCCGAGGTCGCGCAGGCGCTGGAGGGTGCCGATGAGCCGCTGGTTGTCCCGCTGGTGGAGGCCGATGGAGGGCTCGTCGAGGACGTAGAGGACCCCGACCAGGCCGCTGCCGATCTGGCTGGCCAGGCGGATCCGCTGGGCCTCGCCCCCCGAGAGGGTGGTGGCCGACCGGGCCAGGGTCAGGTAGTCGAGGCCCACGTCGAGGAGGAACTGCATCCGCTCGGCCACCTCGCGGAACACGCGGTCGGCGATGAGGTGGTCGCGCTCGGAGAGCTCCAGCCCGGCCACCACCTCGACCGCCCGCCCGATGGGCAGCGAGCACAGGGCGAAGATGTTGAGGTCCCCCACGGTCACGGCCAGCGACTCGGGTCGCAGCCGGGCCCCGCCGCAGGCCGGGCACGGCACCTCGCGCAGGAAGCCCTCGAGGTTGTCCCGGAGGGCGTCGGAGTCCGCCTCGGTGTGGCGGCGTTCGAGCCACGGCACGATGCCCTCGAACGCCGAGTGGAACGAGCGCTGGCGGCCGTAGCGGTTGCGGTAGCGGAGGTGGACCCGCTCGCCCTCCGCGCCGTGGAGCACCAGCTGGCGCGCGGCCTCGGGCAGCGCCTCCCAGGGGTCGTCCACCGAGAAGCCCCCGAGGTCGGCCACCGCATCGAGCAGGCGGTCGAAGTAGGGGCTGCGGGCACCGGACCAGGGCGCCAGCGCCCCCTCGGCCAGCGACCGGGAGGGATCGGGCACCACCAGCTCGGGGTCGACCTCGAACTTGGTCCCGAGCCCGGTGCAGGCCGGGCAGGCGCCGTAGGGCGAGTTGAACGAGAAGTTGCGCGGGGAGGGGTCCTCGAAGCTGATGCCGCAGTGGGTGCAGGCCAGGTGCTGGCTGAAGGTGACGGCTTCCTGCTCGGTGCCGTCACCGTCCACCACCACCAGCTCGGCCACCCCCTCGGCCAGGGCCAGGGCCGACTCCAGGGACTCGGTCAGCCGCCGCCGGATGCCGTCCCGGCGCACCAGGCGGTCGACCACCACCTCGATGGTGTGCTGCTCGTAGCGGGCCAGGTCGACGTGGGCCCGTTCGGCCAGCTCGACGGTCTGACCGTCGATCCGCACCCGGGCGTACCCCTGCTTGGCCAGGTCGTCGAGGAGCGCGGCGTACTCGCCCTTGCGGCCCCGCACCACCGGGGCGAGGACCAGGAACCGGGTGCCCTCGGCCAGGGCGAGGATCCGGTCGACGATCTGCTGGGGACTCTGGCGGGCCACCGGGCGCCCGCAGGACGGGCAGTGGGGCTTGCCGATGCGGGCGTAGAGGAGCCGCAGGTAGTCGTAGACCTCCGTGACCGTGCCCACCGTCGAGCGCGGGTTCCGCGACGCCGACTTCTGGTCGATGGAGATGGCCGGCGACAGGCCCTCGATGAAGTCGACGTCCGGCTTGTCCATCTGGCCGAGGAACTGCCGAGCGTAGGCCGAGAGCGACTCGACGTAGCGCCGCTGGCCCTCGGCGTAGATGGTGTCGAAGGCCAGCGACGACTTGCCCGAACCCGAGAGCCCGGTGAAGACGATCAGCCGGTCGCGGGGCAGGTCGAGCGACACGTCCTGGAGGTTGTGCTCGCGCGCTCCGCGCACCACCAAGCGATCAGCCATGGCGGTGAGGATACCGGTGGCCGCCCCGGGCCCCGCCGGGGCGACCGGGGGTCACGGGGCGGCCGCCGCTCCGGTCGTGTCGGGGGCGCCGGCCGCCACCAGGGTGCCGTCCACCGGGTCGCGGGTGAGCAGGGTGCGGAGCTCGGCGATCTCGTCCCGGAGCAGGGCCGCCTCCTCGAACCGCAGGTCCTCGGCGGCCGCGGCCATCTCGGCGTCGAGCCGGTGGATGAGGGAGGAGACCTCGTCGGCGTCGGGCCCGAAGGAGCGGGCCAGCTCGGCCGCCACCGCCCGCGGATCCGCTCCGGCCCGGGCGCCGGCCTGGCCCCGCCCCCGGCCCCGGGCACCGGCCGGCCCCCCCGGAGCGACCTCGCCGCGCACCCGCTCGAGGATGTCGACGACCGACTTGGTGATCGATCGGGGGTCGATGCCGTGGGCCTGGTTGTGGACGATCTGGCGGGCCCGGCGGCGCTGGGTCTCCCCGATGGCCGTCCGCATCGAGTCGGTGAGGGTGTCGGCGTACATGACCACCCGGCCGTCGACATTACGGGCGGCCCGGCCCATGGTCTGGATGAGGGAGGACGCCGATCGCAGGAAGCCCTCCTTGTCGGCGTCGAGGATGGCCACCAGGGCCACTTCCGGCAGGTCGAGGCCCTCCCGGAGCAGGTTGATGCCCACCAGCACGTCGAAGGTGCCGAGCCGCAGTTCGCGGAGGAGCTCGACCCGGGCCATGGTGTCGACGTCGGAGTGCAGGTACTGGACCCGCACCCCCTGGTCGGCGAGGTAGTCGGTGAGGTCTTCGGCCATCTTCTTGGTCAGGGTGGTCACGAGCACCCGGTAGCCGGCGGCCACCGTGGTGTCGATCCGCTCGCGCAGGTCGTCGATCTGGCCCGTGGTGGGGCGGACGTCGACCTCGGGGTCGAGGAGGCCGGTCGGCCGGACGACCTGCTCGACCACGTTGGCGCTGTGCTCGAGCTCCCAGGGGCCGGGGGTGGCCGAGAGCAGGACGGTCTGGCCCGTCCGCTCGACGAACTCCTCGAAGCGCAGCGGGCGGTTGTCGAGGGCGGACGGCAGGCGGAACCCGTGGTCGACCAGGGTCTCCTTGCGGGAACGGTCGCCCGCGTACTGGCCCCGGAGCTGGGGGACGGCCACGTGGGACTCGTCCAGCACGACGAGGAAGTCCTCGGGGAAGAAGTCGAGGAGGGTGAAGGGCGCCTCGCCCGGGGCACGACCGTCGAGGTGGCGGCTGTAGTTCTCGATGCCGCTGCACACCCCCGTCTCGGCCAGCATCTCGAGGTCGTACTCGGTGCGCATGCGCAACCGCTGGGCCTCGAGCAGCTTGCCCTGGGCCTCGAGCTCGGCCAGTCGCTGCCGGAGCTCCGTCTCGATGCCGAGGACGGCCCGGCGGAGCTTCTCCTCGCCCGCCCCGTAGTGGGTGTTGGCGAAGACGACGAGGTCCTCGAGGTCGTCGCCGAGCTCCCCGGTCAGGACGTCGAAGGGGCGGATGCGCTCGACCGCGTCGCCGAAGAACTCGATGCGCACGGCCTGGGACTCGTAGGCGGGGTGGATCTCGACGGTGTCGCCGTGGGCCCGGAACTGGCCGCGCTCGAGGGAGAGGTCGTTGCGCGAGTACTGCAGCTCCACCAGCCGCCGGAGCAGGTCGCGCTGGTCGTGGACGTCCCCGGGCCGGAGGGCGACGATGCGGTCGCGGTACTCGTCCGGTGACCCGAGGCCGTAGATGCACGAGACCGAGGCCACCACGATGGTGTCGGGGCGGAGGAGGAGCGACGAGGTGGTGGCGTGCCGGAGCCGGTCGATCTCGTCGTTGATGGACGAGTCCTTCTCGATGTACGTGTCCGACGAGGGCACGTACGCCTCAGGCTGGTAGTAGTCGTAGTAGGAGACGAAGTACTCGACCCGGTTGCGGGGGAAGAACTCCTTCAGCTCGGCGGCGAGCTGGGCGGCGAGCGACTTGTTCGGCTCGATGATGAGCGTCGGCCGCTGGACGGCCTCGATGGTCCAGGCGATGGTGGCCGTCTTGCCCGAGCCGGTGATGCCGAGCAGGGTCTGGTAACGGTCGCCCCGCCGGATCCCCTCGACCAGGCCGGCGATGGCCTGGGGCTGGTCGCCGGCGGGTGCGAACGGCGAGACGACCTCGAAGGGGGGCACGGCCGCGATGGTACCGGCCGGGTGCGACACCCCTGCCGGCGCCGGGGCGGCGGCGCTAGGCCCCGGGGGCCCCGGGGGCCCCGAGCGGGGCCAGGCCCTGCTGCTGGGCCATCATCGCCGCCTCCACCACCTGCAGGTCGCTCGGGTCCATGGCCAGCGGGCCGCCGGGCACGGGGAGCTGCCACACGTGGAGCATCTCCTGGGTCACCAGCGGGTGCATCCCCGGGGAGCACGGTGTGAACCCGGAGATCTGTCCCGTCTGGTCGGAGACGCACAGGTTGGTGTGGGCGTGCCACTGGGTGAGGCAGCCGCCCGGCATCGGGCCCGGCTCGCCCACCCGGGGCATGAGGAACATGGCCGCGGCCAGCACCGGACCGTTGGGCGTGATGGCGTAGACCAGCGACTGCACGTGCAGGGGATCGAGCACGTACTGCTGCTGCAGGTAGGCCGGCTTCACGTAGTGGATCACCGGATAGGCCGTGTCGGTCACGGGGACGTACCCGTCGGCGACGGCCGTGCTCAGGTCCCGGTAGCGGGCCACGGCCGCGCTGGTCTCCTGGACCAGCCGGAAGGCGGCCTGCTCCTGGGCCACGGTCGGCGCGGCCGTGCAGTGGGCCGTCTGCATGGCGTGGCCCCGTTCGGTGGCGGCGAACACGGCGGTCAGCAACCGGGTCTCGGGCGCGGGCAGGCCCGGACCGGTGTAGTGCCAGGCCGGGCCGGTCCCGGTGGCGGGCCTCGCCGTTCCGCCCGAGGAGACCGTCATGGCCATGCCCGGCATGCTCCCGGCCGGTGCCGGCGCCGGCGCCACCCCCGCCGCGTCGGCGGCGGTCCCGGCGGGATAGGTGGCGCTGACCAGCAGGGCGGCACCCACCAGGGCGAGGCCGCCGGCCGCGACCACGCGGCGCGGGCGGGCCGCGACCCGCTGGGGCGTCCCCGCACCGGACCAGGCGAAGGCGCCGGCGGGGACGGACACCGAGACCCGGGCGGGGAGCAGCCCGATCCCCAACAGGACCACCAGCGGTGCCGTCTGCACGTCGGTCCCCATGCCGGTGAGGACGTTCCCGACGGCCTGGCCGGTCACCCAGTAGGCCAGCTGGAGGGCGATGCCGGCCACCACGAACGGACCGGCCCGCCGGGCCACCAGCGGGCCGAACCCGATGGCCAGGGACGCCAGGGCCAGGACCCAGGCCAGGGCCACGCCGTGCCCGCCCGTCCAGCCGGCGACGGTGCCGAGGACGTGCGCGTACCACGCCGGCTGCCCCGCCGAGACCGCACGGAGCACGGCGTGCACCGAGGACGTCCCCCGGTTGGCCGGGAAGACGAGGAGCAGGCCCCCGACGGCCCACACGGCCGCCCAGGCGGTCCGGGGGGCGCTGGCGCCGAGCCGTCCCTGGGCCAGGGGGGCCGACGCCTCGTCCACCGCGAGCCGGTCGGGGGCGGTGGCCCGCGGCCAGATGAGGGCGCCGACCAGCGCGTAGAGCAGCACCGCCCCCGGCGCGCCGGTGAGGGGTGTGGCCGCCCCGGTGAGGATCCCGCCGAAGCCCTCGCCGAACCACCACACGCCGAGGCACCAGGCGAACATGACGACCAGGGCGGGCCGGAGCGTCCGGCGGACCAGCAGGCCCACCCCGATCCCCAGCTGCACCGAGGCGAACAGGAAGTTCCACACGCCGGCGTCGGGGCGGAGGAAGCGGCCCATCTGCTCGATGGACCAGGCCAGCGGGGCCGGCTGCCCGTGGGCCATGGGCAGGATCATCTGGTCGACGAACGGGGTTCCCCACATCCGGGGCTGCAGTTCCAAGACGGCGTCGACGAGCCACAGGATCCCGAGGACGACGGTGAGCGCACGGGTGTCGATGCCGACCCGGCCCAAGAGGGTCGGACGGGAACCGGCGTCCCGGTGGGGCGCCCCCCGGCCGTCACCGGCGGCCGGGCCCCGGTCCCCCACGGGGGCAAGCTCCTGCTGATCGGTCACGGCACGCTCCCCCCGGCTGGGACGTTCGACCCGTGACACCCCCCGGTGGCACGGAACCGTCGCCGACATCCTAGGCGGTGCCGGCGGCGGGGTGCCCGCAGCCCGGGGGGCTCACTCCGGCGGTGCCGTCGGCGAGGCCGGCTCCCCCGCCACCGCCCCGCCGGCGCCGCCCCCGGCACGGTCCCGCCGCAGGCGGTCCAGCTCCCCCCAGACCCGGTCGACCTCGGCCTGTAGGTGGGCGGCGTCCCCCGAGTTGTCGACCACGAGGTCGGCCCCCTCGAGGCGCTCGGCCCGGCTCGGCTGGGCGGCCATGCGGGCCCGGGCGTCGGCCTCGGTCATGCCCCGGTGGGTGGTGAGCCGCTCCAGGGCCAGCTCCGGCGGCGTGTCCACGACGATGACGGCGGCCAGGTCGAGCAGGGCGCGGTGGACCGGCTTGAGCAGCGGGACGTCCATGACCACCACGCGGTCGGTGGCCGCGTACCGGTCTCGGCCGGCGACCATGGCCTCGCCGACGGCCGGATGGACGATGGCGTTGAGGTCGGCCAGGGCCTGCTCGTCCCCGAAGGCCACGGCGGCCAGGCCGGGCCGGTCGATCCGCCCGTCGGCGTCGAGGACGGCCCGGCCGAACCGCTCGACCAGGGCCCGGTGGGCGGGGGTGCCGGGCTCGACGACGGCGCGGGCCACCCGGTCGGCGTCGACCAGGGCCGCCCCGTGGGCCACGAGGAGCTCGGCCACCGTCGACTTCCCGGCCCCGATGTTGCCGGTGAGGCCGACCGTCAGCACCGGGCCTCCCCGGCCGGGCGGCGCGGCCGGGCCGCCGTGGCGAACAGGACCATGGTGGTGCGGTCGAGCTCGTCGGTGACGGAGAAGTCGTCGGCGGTGATGCCGGTGGCGCCGCCCGCGTCACCCCGGGCGATGAGCCGGTAGGCGACGGGGAGGAGCCGGGTGTAGGCGCCCACGTACCACGAGCGGGGGATGCGGTGGCGCAGGTCGAAGACGTCGAGGCGAAGCACCTTCTGGGCCTTCTCACGCCGGGCGGCGAAGTCGGCCTTCACCTGGGGCACGGCGTCGAGGCCCTGGACGCGGACGTCGTGGAAGTGGCGGCCGAGCAGGGTGCGCAGCTCGTCCGGCTCGAACAGGTGGATGTGGAAGGGGTTCTCGAAGTCGGCCGGAGCGTTGGGCGTGAGGAAGAACGCGGTGCCGTCGGCCGCCAGCACCCGGGCCAGCTCGCCGACGTGGCCCTCCGGCTCCTCGAAGTGCTCGATGAGGTGGGACGAGCACGCCCAGGCGAACGAGCCGGTGGCGAAGCCGAGGGCCAGGGCGTCCATCTGGGCCACCCGGAGGCCGCCGGGCCCCCACCGCCGCCGGGCCGTCGTCACCGCCTCGGGGCTGTAGTCGGCCCCGACCACCTCCCGGTGCTCGGCCAGCAGGCGGGCCGACTCGAATCCCTGGCCGCACCCGACGTCGAGTACCGTGCCGCCGCCCAGGCGTTCGAGGACCGTCCGGTAGCCGGCGGCGTGCAGGGCGAGCAGCGAGTCCGGGGTGACCCCTTCCATGGGCCGTTCGCCGGTGAGGCGTCTGCCCGGGTGCTCCTCGGCTGCGGTGCCCACTCGTCCCTCCCTGTCCGGCCCGCCCCGCGGGCCCTGCACGGCTGCCCGCCGCCCTGTCGTCGGTGGCCGGGCGGCGAGGTTCGCCCGGCCCGGTGCTGCCGCCCCGGGACCGGGGTTGTTTACACTACCGAGCACTCGTGCCGGACCCCGAACCCTCCCCCGCCGCGCCCGCGACCGGGCCCGACCACCCGCCCTCGTCGCCGGTCGGGCGCCGCGTCGCCCGGGTGCCGCTCCGCACCGTGGCCGAGCAGCTGGCCCTGGCCGTGGTGGCCTTCGTGCCCATGGTGGCCGCCCAGCCCGGGGTGGTCACCGACGACACCAAGACCTACCTCTACCTCGACCCGGGCCGGTACGTCCGCCAGGCCGCCTCCCTGTGGGACCCCCACGTCGGCCTGGGCACGGTCACCCACGAGAACATCGGCTACCTGCTCCCCATGGGTCCCTACTACTGGGCCATGGCCGAGCTCCACGTGCACCTGTGGGTGGCCCAGCGCCTCTGGATGGGCCTGCTCCTCTACACCGCCGGGGCCGGCACCCTCTACCTCTGCCGCACCCTCGGCGTCAACGGGCCGGGCCGGTACGTGGCCGCCCTGGCCTTCATGTACACGCCGTACGTGCTCCAGTACGCGGGGCGCATCTCGGTCATCCTCATGTCGTGGTCGGGCCTTCCCTGGATGGTCGCCTTCGTGGTCCTCGCCCTCCGCCGCGGCGGGTGGCGGTACCCGGCGCTCTTCGCCCTGGTGGTCGCCCTGGTCAGCGGCATCAACGCCAGCTCCATCCTCTACGTGGGCATCGCCCCGGCGCTCTGGCTCCCCTACGCCGTCCTGGTGGCCAAGGAGTCCACCTGGCGCAAGGCCTGGGGCGTGGCCTGGAAGGTCGGCGGCCTCACCGTGCTCGTCTCGCTGTGGTGGGCCATCGGCCTCCAGGTGGAGGCCGCCTACGGGGTGAACGTCCTCAAGTACACCGAGACGGTGCCGGCCACCAGCGCCGCGTCCCTGCCGTCGGAGATCCTGCGCGGCCTCGGCTACTGGTACTTCTACGGCTCCGACCGGGTGGGACCGTGGACCCAGTCGTCGGTCCAGTACACGCAGAACATCGCCCTCATCGTGCTGAGCTTCCTGCTCCCCGCGCTCGCCGTGGCCGCCGCCTTCCTGGCCCGGTGGAGGTACCGGACCTACTTCATCCTCGTCACCGTGGTCGGCATGGTGCTCGCCGTCGGGCCCAACCCCTACTCCCACCCGACCGGCGTGGGCTCGCTCCTCAAGGCCTTCATGGTCGACACCACCGCCGGCCTGGCCATGCGGTCGACCGACCGCGCCTCGCCGCTCGTCATCCTCGGCCTCGCCGTGTTCCTCGGGGCCGGGGTGAGCGCCGTGTGGAACCGGACGCGGGTGGTCGGCCTGGTGGTCGGGGCCGGCGCCGTGGCCGCGGTGGCCGCCGCCTCGACGCCCCTGTGGAGCGGGCAGATCGTGGCCAACGGCTTCACCCAGCCGGCCGTCCCCCCGGCCTACACGCGCCGGGCCGCCGCCGCCCTCGACAAGGTCCACCCGGGGACGCGGGTGTTCGCCATCCCCGGCAACAACTTCGCCGCCCAGCGGTGGGGCGACACCATCGACACCGTCTATCCGGGCCTCATGACCCGGCCCTTCATCACCCACGAGCAGCAGATCATGGGGTCGTTGGCCACGGCCGACGTCCTCCAGGCCACCGACGGACCCCTCCAGGACGGGGTCATGAACTGGAACGCCCTCGGACCCATGTCGTCGCTGCTGAGCGCCGGGGACGTCCTCGTCCAGTACGACCAGGCCTACGAGCGCTACGACACGCCCGCCCCCCAGCAGCTGGCCGCCCAGCTGGCCACCACGCCGCCGGGCCTCAGCCACCCGGTGTCCTACGGCACCCCGCGGCCCAACGTGCCCCTCCTCCCCAACGTCAACGAGGCCGCCCTGGCCGTGCCGGCCAACAGCGGGTGGCCGTCGCCGCTCGTCTCGTACACGGTGGCCAACCCCCGTCCGATCGTCCGGGCGGAGAGCACCGTCGATCCCCTGGTGGTGGCCGGCGACGCCAGCGGCGTGGCCGCGGCGTCGTCGGTCGGCCTGCTCCAGGGCAACCCTTCCATCCTCTACGCCGGCACCCTCGACACCCACCCCGCCCTCCGCCAGGCCACCCTGTCCCACCCGGCCCAGCTGGTGGTGACCGATACCAACCGCAAACAGGGGTACCGGTGGAACTCCCTCAACGAGAACACCGGCTACACCGAGACGGCGGCCCAGCGGCCCAACACCAACGACCCGAGCAACGCCCCCCTCGACCTCTTCCCGGGGGCACCACCCGACGCCCAGACCACGGCCGTCCTCCACGGCGTCTCCTCGGTGACGGCCTCCTCCTACGGCTCCTCCATCACCTACCTGCCCGAGGACCAGCCGGCGGCGGCCCTCGACGGCAACATCAAGACCGCCTGGCTCACCGACTCGTTCGCCAACCAGATCGGCCAGTGGTGGCAGGTCGTCCTCCTCCGGCCCCGCACCGAGCACTCCCTGGTCCTGGTCCAGCCCCAGACCGGGCTCCCCGACCGCTACATCACCCGGGTCCGCCTCACCTTCGACGGGGGTCACCCGGTGACGGTGGCCCTCGGTCCGGCGTCGCGGACCCCGGCCGGCCAGGTGGTCGCCTTCCCGGCCCGCACCTTCACCACCCTGCGCCTCACCGTCGCCGGCGTGCACGTGACCGACCCCTCGGCCCCGATCGGCTCGCACAGCTCGGTCGGCTTCGCCGAGGTGGGGATCGCCGGCATCAACGTCAACGAGACCATCGCCCTGCCCCAGGACCTGCTCCGGGCGGCCGGTCCGGCCTCGCTGTTCGACCGGCTGACCCTGGTCATGACCCGCCTGCGCAGCTCGGGCATCCCGCCCCGCTCCGACCCCGAGACCACCCTGGCCCGCCAGTTCTGGCTGCCCACGGCCCGGACGTTCTCGCTCACCGGCCAGGCCCGGATCTCCCCGCTGGTGCCCGACGACGAGATCGACCGGCTGGTCGGTCGGCCCGGGGCCAACTACACGGGGACCGTCGCCTACTCGGGCGGTCGCCTCCCCGGCGACCTCCGGGTCGGCGCCATCGCCACCCTCGACCACAACTCGAGCACACTCTGGGAGCCCGGCTTCGGCGCCTCCCAGCAGACCGGCCAGTGGCTCCAGTACCACTTCGCCCAGCCGGTCACCTTCGACCACCTCGACCTCCAGGTGGTGGCCGACGGCTTCCACTCGGTGCCGACACGCATCACCGTGACCGCCGACAGCGGCAGCGCCACGGTGGACCTGCCCCCCCTGGCCGACTCGCCGGTGGCCGGTTCGGTGGTGGACGTGCCCCTACGGTTCCCGACCCTCAGCGGCCGGTCCGTCCGCATCACCTTCGACACCGTGCGCCTCGAGAACACCCTCGACTATTACTCGCAGACCCCCATCGCCCTGCCCCTCGGCATCGCCGAGGTCGGGATCCCCGGGGTGGGCGCGGCCCCGGTGCCCGCCCAGATCCCCTCCTCGTGCCGCGGCGACCTGCTCACCGTGGACGGCGCCCCCCTGTGGGTCACGGTCACCGGATCGTCACAGGCCGCCCTCGATCGCAACCCGCTCACCATCTCGCTGTGCGGTCCCGACGCCGGCGGCCTGTCGTTGGGGCCCGGAACCCACACCATCCGCTCGACCCTCGGCTCCACCACCGGCTTCGACGTCGATCAGCTGGTCCTCGATTCGGCCCCCGGGGGTGGCGCGCTCCCCCTGGCCTCGCCCACCACGGTCCGGCCGCCCCCGGTCGCCCCGGCACCGACCGTCCACGTCGACCACCAGACAGCCACCAGCCTCCGCCTGACGATCTCGGGGGTCGACACCTCCCCGGGGGCGGCGCCCTTCGACCTGGTCCTGGGCGAGAGCATCAACAGCGGGTGGCGGGCCACGGTGGTCGGCGGCCCCGGCCTCGGCCGGCCGGTCCTGGTCGATGCCTTCGCCAACGGATGGCGGGTCGACCCGGCCGCCGTGGCCGGGTCGACGCACGGGGGCACGCTCACGGTGGACCTGGTGTGGACGCCGCAACAGCGCGTCGACCTCGCCCTCATCCTCTCGGGACTCGCCCTCGTGGCCTGTGTCGTGCTGGCCCTCTGGCCGGTGCGCCGTCGGCGGAAGGGCCGGCACTCCGCCCGCCGGCGCGTCCAGGAGGAGTCGGTCACGGCGCCGGTCGCCCAGGCCACCGCCGGAGCCGACCGGCCGACGCTCGTCCTGCCCTTCGGGGCCGAGGGGACCCGCGCCCCGGTGACGGTCGCCCTCCTGGCCGGCCTGGTCGCCGGCGCGGTGGCCGCGGCCATCGCCTCGCCGGTGGCCGGGGCCGCGGTGGCGGGGTCCACGGCGCTGGTGCTCCTCGTGCCCCGCCTCCGCATCCTGCTCGGAGCGGCCGCGGTCGCCAGCGTCGTGGTGGCCGGGCTCTACGTCGCCGTCCACCAGTCCCAGGTCCACCTCCCCGACAACGGCGCCTGGCCCGGCTACTTCGAGACGGCGGGCCGGTGGGCCTGGGGCGCCATCGTGTTCCTGGGCGCCGAGGGCGTGGTCGAGGTGGTGCGCCGCCGGGGCGGTCGCCGGCGGGGCGGAGGGGGGGAGGACGCCCCCGAGGACTCCCCCGCCGGAGGGCGCGGGCCCGCCCCGGCCCCGACCGCCGGTCCGGCCTGAGCCGACGTTCAGCGAGGGCGGGCCAGCGCCTCTTCGGCCAGGGCGGCCAGCGCCCCGCGGGCCGTGGCCTCCCAGGTGAACCGGCCGGCGTGCTCCCGGGCACCCTGGCCGAGGCGCCGGCGGAGGACGTCGTCGGCGAGGACGGCGTCGAGCGCGGCCACGAGGTCGTCGGCCGTGTCGGCCAGGAGCCCGGAGGAACCGTCGACCACCGCGTCCTCGTGCCCGCCGATGCGGGTCACCACGGCCGGCGTCCCGCACGCCCCGGCCTCCGTGACGGTCATGCCCCATCCTTCGCGCAGGGAGGTCGAGGCCACCACCCAGGCCGAACGGTAGAGCGCGAGGAGGGCGTCGTCGTCGACGAACCCGGCCAGCGTGAGCCACTCCTCGGCCCCGTGCCGCCGGAGCAGGGCCTCGAGGGCCGGCCGCTCGTACCCCTCGCCGGCGATGACGGCCCGCAGACGCGGGTGGGTGGCCTTCAGGCGGAGGAGCACCTCGACGAGGAGCGGGAACCGCTTGACCGGCACCAGACGGCCCACGGCCACGACGAGGGGGTCGGCCGACCGCTCGCCACCGGGGGTGAACCGGGATTCGACGCCCGGCGGCGTCACCGAGATCCGCCCGGCCGGGAGGTGCAGGCGCTCGACGATCTCGGCCTTGGACGAGTGCGAGAGCGTGACGATGCGACTGCGCCGGTAGACGGGCGGAGCCAGCCGGTGCTCGATGGCGTGGCCGAACCGGGCCATGGTCCGGGGCAGCACCATCCCCCACATCTCGTCGTGCACGTGGTGCAGGAAGGTGATCTGCGGGCTGCGGGTCCACAGGGGCGAGAAGAAGGGCATGCCGTTCCAGATCTCGACCGTCCCGTCCCCCGACCCGATGCGCCCCAGTGCGCCCGAGAGGATGGAGCGGGGGAAGACGGCGTAGCGGCCGGCCCGGCGGATGACCCGGTAGCCCTCGCGCCGCACCACCCGGCGGCCGTCGGGCACCGACGAGGTCGTGAGGGAGATGTCCAGGCCCGCGCCCGACCAGGCGGTGAGGATCCGGTGGGCGTGGAGCTCCGACCCCCCGGCCTCGGGATCGTCGTAGTCCCGCCAGGCGACCATGTCGATGCGGCGGAGCCCGGCCCGCTCGGCGATCGCGCCGAGCTCCATGCCGGCGAAGAGCGGCACCGGGGCCTCCGCCCGGCCGGCGGAGGCATCGACGACGTACGGGCGCACGCCGGCCGGGCGGTCGTCCCGGAGCGGGAGCACGGCGGCCGGCCCTGCCTCCGAGGGCCCGTCGGGGCCCGCGCTCACGCGGCCTCCTCCCGGGTCCGCACGCCCTCGTCGCCTCGGCACGTCATCGGGCGACGAGTGTACCCACCGGGCCGGTCCCTCGGTCGTGGTCATCCGCGGCGGCGCACCGTGGTCGCCACCTTCTCCCACCCCCGGCGCGGGCTCCAGTGACGGCCGCGGTGGCGGACGTGGATGCCCACGAAGGCGATCCCCATCCCGACGACCAGCAGGGCCTGGACGAGCAGATCGGCCCGGGCCGTGGCCATGATGCCGCCACCGGCCCGGGTGACCAGCACCACGGCCAGCCCGGAGCCGGCCGCCAACAGCACCACGATCCAGCGGGACCCGGTGCCGAAGAGGTAGTTGGTCAGGAGCACCGTCACCGAGAGGCACAGCATGGCCGCCACCAGCGTGGCGAAGGCCGGCGCCCCGCCGCTCAGGCGGGCCGAGAAGACGAGCGTCAGGAACTGCCGCGGGACGACCACGGCGATGGCCAGGAGCACCCCGGCCGGCACGGCCAGGAAGACCAGCGTGACGCCGAGCTGGCGGATGGCGTGACCCCCCTCGTTCCAGCGGATCGTGGCCTCGGGCAGGAGGTAGGCGCCGAGGGCCAGGGCACCGAACACGAGGGCCTTGGAGGCGACCGAGATGGCCGCGTAGGGACCGACGTTGGCGTGGTCGAGGCGGCCGAGGAGGATGACGTCCACGTTCTGGAGGAGGCCCAGCAGGGCCAGGCCGGTGAAGGCCGCCGACACGTCGGCCACCAGGCGCCGTCGGGCCAGGACGACCGCGGCCCCGGGGTCCTCCCGACGCACCGGCGCCGTGGCCGGGTCGGCCCAGGCCCGGTCGGCCAGCCAGTGCGCGTGCACCGCGGCGGCGGCCTCGCCCAGCAGGACCCCGAGGGCGTAGCCGGTGACGCCGGCGCCGGCGACCACCAGGCCCAGGACCAGCACGGTGCGGACGACGCCCTCCACCAGGAGGTTGCCGGCCAGCGGCCGGTAGCTGCGGTGGGCCTGCAGGAGGCCCCGGTCGATGCTGAGCAGGATCCACACCCCGGCGGCCACGAGGATGAGGACGATCGCACGGCCGTCGGGCAGCTTGAGCTGGCGGGCGATCCACCCCTGGACGGCCAGGGCGACGACGAGCTCGATCCCGATGGCCACGAGGCTGAGGCGGTGCACCCGGGCGACCCAGCGCCGCACCTGGTCGCCCTGGCCGGCGGCCTGGAGCCCGGTGACCCGGCGCACCACCCCGACGAGCACGGCCGAGCCGGGGACGGACAGGACCAGGAACAGGCCGAGGATCTGGGCGATCTCGCCGTAGGCCTGGGACGACACCAGCCGGGCCACGCCGACCACCAACAGCGCGGCGGCGCCGTTGACCACCAGGCCGGCCACGGCCACCGGCCCGGCCTGGTTGAGGCCGGTGCGGACCGACTCGCCGGTCGGGCCGACCCCCGGGACGGGCTCCCCGGAAGGGAGGGGGACCAGCGGGCCGCCGGCCGCGGCCACCCCGACGGCCGGGCCCAGGGCCGCCGTCTCGGCCACCGGGTCGGCCACCACGTCGACGTCCTCCAGCAGCAGGTCGAAGCCGGGACCGGTGGCGGGGCCCTCGGCCGGCCGGGAACCGCCGACGGCCCCGGAGGCGTCGGGTCCGGCACGGTCCGACGGCGTGCGCCTCATGGGCTGCGCCGGGGCAGCACCGGGGCGTCCCGACCGGTGCGGGCGGGGACGCCGGCGTCGGCACGGCCGCCGGACGTCTCGTGGTACTCCTCTTCGACGTTGACCGACCAGATGTCGTGGTGGGCACCGTGGATGTTGTCCACGGTGAGCATGGCCGTGTACATCGAGTGGTCCTGGTTGTTGTACTTGTGCATGCCGTTGCGGCCCACCGGGTGCACGTTCGGAGCGTGCGCCTCGAACCAGGCGCGCAGGACGTCGACGTTGTCCCGGTAGCTGTCGTCGTAGACCGGGTACGCCTTGGGCATCCGGACCACGTACCCGGACGCCACGTCGGAAGGATCGACCAGGCCGATGGTCTTCAACTCCTTGGTGGCCAGGGCCACCAGTTCGTCGTCGGGCAGGCGCCACAGCTCGTCGCCCTCGAAGACGAAGTACTCCATCCCGAGGCAGGTGCGGCCGTCCTTCACCAGGAAGGGGGACCAGGACCCGAAGTTCTGAATGCGCCCCACCTTCACGTCGGGCGAATGGATGTAGATCCAGTTGTCGGGGAAGCCCCGCGCCTCGGGCACGACCAGGGCGACGGTCAGGAAGTCGCGGTAGTGGAGGTCGGCGGCGGCCCGGAGCACGTCGGCCGGCGGCGGGGGGTCGACGATCCGGGCCAACGCCGTGAACGGCATGGAGGAGATCACGTGCGCGGCGGGCAGCCGCTCCTCGGCCCCGTCCCGGCGCACCGTCACGGCCACCGCTTCGCCCGCCTCGACGTGCACGGCGACCGCCTCGGTCTGCAGGCGGACCTCCCCGCCCCGCTCGACCACCTGCTCGGCACAGCGCTCCCACATCATCCCGGGCCCGTACTTGGGGTACTGGAACTCCTCGATGAGGCTGGTCACCTGCTTGGCCTTGTTCCTGCGCCGACCGGCGAACGACGAGCGGATCGGTTCCCACACCGCGTTCCACAGCGACATCCCCTTGATCCGCTGGGCCCCCCAGTCGGCGGACAGCTCGGAGGCCGAGACGCCCCACACCTTCTCGTTGTAGGTCTTGAAGAAGTGCCGGTAGAGCCGCCAGCCGTAGTTCGAGACGATGTAGCCCTCGAGCGTCGAGAGGTCCTTCGGCGGGCGGACCCGGACCCAGAGGAAGGAGAGGCCGCACCGGACGGCCTCGAGGAGGCCGAGGTTGGAGAGGGCGTTGCCCAGTTTGATCGGGTAGTCGTAGAACTTGCCCCCGTAGAAGATCCTGCTCATCCGCGGGCGGAGGAGGAAGTCCTCCGGCGGGAGCACCTCGTGCCAGAACTCCTCGACCGGCGTGACCTTGGTGAAGAAGCGGTGGCCGCCGATGTCGAACCGCCATCCGTCGCGCTCCACGGTGCGGCTGATGCCGCCGAGGACGTCGTCCTGCTCCACCACCACCACCGGGTCGCCCGCCGACGCCAGCCGGAGGGCGGCGGTGAGGCCCGCCGGCCCCCCGCCGATCACCACCACCGGACGGTCGGTCGAGGGTGGCTCGGGGGCGATGTCGGGGGCGTTCGGCGATGCCATGCGGTGGGGGTCCGTTCCTCGTGGATGGCCCCGGGCTGCGGGGCAGGTCGTCGGTTGTCGGGCGCAGGCTCCGGCCCGTCCGGGCGGAGGCCGGGAGGCGCCGGGGACCGGGAGGGGTGGGCCGGTGCGGTGCCCCGCCTCCCACGGGACGCCCGGCGGGCGGTGGACCCGCCGAAGCGGGCCCGCCCCTGCGAGGACGAAGGATAGTGGCTCCCCCCGGGGGCCCGGGGGTTTGGCCGGCCCGGGTCGCTCAGGGAACGACGGCCGGCCCGGGTCGCTCAGGGAACGACCATGCCGAAGAACGCCAGGACGGCGTAGCCGGCCATGGCCAGCACCGAGAGGGCGAGCACCGTGCGCTCGACCGGCTTGCGGCCGGTCAGGGTGGAGGCGGCGACCACGAGGGGGAAGGCACCGAGGGCGTACCGCTCGAAGGAGTCGAGGTTGGCGCTGGTGAGCGACACGGCCAGGACGGCGGCGGCGAAGCACCCGTAGGCCGGCGGCAGCCGCCTGAAGGCGACGACCAGGAGGACCACGGACAGCACCACCCACGGGATGTGGAGGGCACTGCCCAGATGGTGCCCGTGGAGGACGGCGGTGGCGGTGTGCCACATGGCGGCCAGGGGCGCGGTCAGGGGCCCGCGGTGCCCACCCTGCTGCTGGACCGTGACGGGCAGCCACGGGTCGCCGAAGCGGTGGCCGACCCAGACCAGGAAGGCCCCGGTGCCGACGAGCGGCGCGGCCAGAGCGGCCACCCGTGCCACCCACTGCGGGGCCGTTCCGGTCCGTCGCACCCGCCACATCTCCACGGCCACGGGGACGGCGACGAGCAGCCCGACCGGCCGCACCGCCCCGGCGGCGAGCCCGGCCGCGGCCGCCCACCACCACCGCCCGGTACGGGCCCCGAGGAACGTGACCACAGCGGACAGCAGGAGCAGGGCGTCGGAGTAGCCGAGGACGAAGACGTAGGCGGAGGGGGCCAGGGCCAGGAGCCGGACCGACCGGCGGGCGAGGCCGTCGTCCCCGAGGTCGACCCGGATCAGCACGAGGAGGGCGGCCAGGGCCAGGAGCGCGGCGGCGTTGGCCACGAGCAGGAGCGCCGCGCCGGTCCCCACCCCCGGGACCCATCCCACGACCCGGGCCACCAGCGGATAGAGCGGGAAGAACCGGAGCGACTGCTGTCCGGCCGCGGCGTACCCGTGGGCGGCGATGGCCTGGTACCACCCGGCGTCCCACGCGAGCAGCCCTTGGTGCACCCGGCTCGCCGCGGCCGCATTGTCCGGCCGAAGGGTGCCGACCGAGAGATGGGCGAAGACCAGGGCGACCACCACGACGACGCGGGCGGCCAGCCACACCGGCAGCACCTCCACCGTGGCGCGGGCCATCGTGCGCAGGTGCCGGGCCAGCGGGGTGGGGGCCGGCGGCGCGGCCGCAGCGGACGCCTGCGGCGCGCCGACCGCAGGGGCCACGCCGGTCAGGACCCCGTGGGGGACAGCCGGACCAGGTACATCGGCTGGTAGAAGGTCGTGCTGTTCCCGACCACCAGGCCGGTGGCGTGGTACGCGGGGTCGGCCTGGAGGGTCTGGACGATCCCCTCGCACCGGACCCCGTAGGACTGGTACCCCGGGGCCCACACCACGAAGACCTGGTGGCCGCCGGCGGCCATGGCCTCGACGTGCTGGGCGAAGGTGAGGGGCGAGGCGGCCCGGACGGCGGCCGCGTAGTCGACCCAGTTGATGATGGCCGGTCCGGTGCCACGCGGGAAGGTGATCTGCCGGTAGCGGCCGGCCGGGAGCAGCCGGTCGACCGCCGGGCCGAGCTGGTCCGGACAGTAGGCGACGACGTCGCCGGGACGACCGGAGGCGGCGATGGCCGTCGCCACCTCCCCGGCCTGGGTCCGGTTGGTCCAGATGTTGGACACCGACGCGGCCAATCCGAGGACGGCCGCCCCGGCCAGGACCCCGGTGCGGATCCGCCGGTCGCGGAAGACGGTCAGTCCGAGGGCCACGAGGAGGAGGAGCGGGATGAAGACGACGGAGGCGTACCGGGCGTCGAAGGCGCTCTTCGACGCGAAGCCCCCGATGATGGCCAGGGCCAGGGTGCCCGCCACCACGATGGTGAGCGGGCGGCCCGGGGGCCGGGTGCGGAGATCGACGTCGACGTGGCGCCGGTCCACGGCCAGACCGAACAGGGCCAGGCCGGCGAGGGCGAAGAAGGCCAGGGCGAGGGCCCGTCCCTGGCTGGTGCTCCCGCCGGCGAAGGAGGCCACCGCGTTCACCATGGCGGCGAACGTCGCCGGCATCGCCCACGGGGTGCCGGTGTGGCGGGACTGGAAGATGAAGGTGGGCAACCAGGGCAGGAAGGTCAGGCAGCCCACCACCCCGGCCACCAGGGCCGACCAGGCACCCCGCCGCCACTCGGGCCGACCCCGCCAGGCCTGGTAGGCGAGCCAGAGGAAGGTGGTGGCCAGCAGGTACAGGGCCCAGTAGTGCGTGTACAGGAGGAGCGCGGACACCGCTGCCACCGCCACCAGGTTGCCGGCCGCGGGACGGCGCAGGGCGCGGTCGAGGGCCAGGAATCCGAGCACGGTGAGCAGGGCCACCAGCGCGTACATGCGGTTCTCGGTGTCGTAGCGCACGGCGAAGGGCGACGTGGCCACGAGCAGCATGGTCCCCCAGGCCACCGTGCGACCCCCGAGTCGCTTGCCGGCCAGCCACGCCAGCGGAACGGTGATGACCCCGATCACGCCCGACAGCGAACGGACGGCGAGGTCCGAGGTGCCGAAGGCACCCATCCAGAAGTGGAGCATGACGTAGTAGAGCGGTGGGGCCCCGTCGTGGCGGAGGAGCGACGGCAGTTCGTGCAGGGGCCGGCGGGCGATGTTCACCGTGAGGGCCTCGTCGAGCCACAGATCCGACCGGGTCCAGAACCGGAGCACGAGGCCGGCCACGAGCGCCAGCACCACGCCGGTGGCCAGCACGGCCCGGGTCCGGGGACCGAAGGGCGACCCCTCGGGATCCTCCGTCGCGACCGGGGCGGCCGTTGCGTCGGGCGGGACCGGCACCCCCGCGGCCGGGGCGCGACCGGCGGCCACCGCGGCAGCCGCGTCGCGGACCGGGGCGTCCTCGGCCGCGTCGGAGACGGTGCCGGACCCTGAGGGCGGAGCGTCCATGGGTGGCATGGTACCCAGCGGCGTACGCCGGGTGACTTCCCCCCGGATCCGTGGACCGCGGCCGGACCTGGCACTAGGGTGCGGCCCCACGGGGAGCGCCGGCTGTGGCAGAGTCAGTGGCCAGCGGTCCGAACGAGGTCGGGCGTCCGGGGGCCCGTCCCCATCGGACGGTCGGGACGGCCAGTTAGGGGGAGACCAGTGACGAGAGCCAACGAGATCACCCGCCGCACCTTCCTCTCCCGGGGCGCCGTCGCTGGAGGGGCGGTCGTGCTCGGGGGTGCGGCCGGGGGCCTCCTGACCGGCTGCTCCTCCTCAACGTCGACCACGAGCACGACGTCGTCGGGTGGCAAACCCGGCGTGGGCTCCGGCCCCCCGGTGCGGGGCGGAACCCTCACGGTCGGGACCATCGCCGAGATCGACGGCTTCTACCCGCCCAACAACCACTGGGACACGAACGGGTTCCTCTACGCCAACGCCATCTACGACCCGCTCATGGCCATCGCCGCCGACGGCACGATCGTGCCGTACCTGGCCCAGTCGATGACGCCCAACAGCACCTACGACGCCTGGACGCTCACGCTCCGTCCCAACGTGAAGTTCAACGACGGATCGGCCCTCACCTCGGCCGTCGTCAAGGCCAACTTCGACGCCCTCAAGTCCTCGCTGCTGGCCGGGCCGGCCCTCGCGCAGATCACCGGGGTGACCGTCCCCGACGGCATGACGATCGTCTACCAGCTCGAGGCGCCGAACCCGTACTTCCCGGCCGGGCTCACCACCCAGGTGGGCTACGTGGTGGGCGAGGCCATGATCAAGCAGGTCCAGAGCGGGACGGCCAACGCGACCCCGGTGGGCACCGGGCCGTTCGTGTACTCCTCGTGGCAGCCCAACGACCACTTCACGGCCACCCGCAACCCGAACTACTGGCGCTCCGGGCTCCCCTACCTGGACCAGATCACCTTCAAGCCGATCCCCGACACCACCCAGCGGGAGGCCACCCTCCGCACCGGCGGGGTCGACATGATCATCTCGTCCGACGCCAACACCATCGTCAACTTCCAGGGCCAGTCCGGCTACCAGCTGGTGGACAGCCGCACCGGGGTGCTGGGCGAGCCCACCGTGGCCTGCCTGATGCTCAACATGGTCACCCCCCCGACCAACGACCTGACCATCCGCCAGGCCCTGGCCAAGAGCCTCAACGTGACCGTCCTCCAGAAGCTCTTCGGGGCCGGCTTCGCCAAGCCGCTCGACGGCATCTTCCTCCCCGGCTCGCCCTACTACGGGAACACCGGCTACCCCGGCTACGACCCGTCCGCCGCCCGCCAGCTGGTCGCCGCCTACAAGGCCAAGCACGGGACCCCGTCCCTCGAGCTCCTCACCGTCACCGACCCGTACCTGGCCAAGGTGGTCCAGGTCGTCCAGCAGATGTGGAACCAGGTCGGCTTCAACGTCTCGGTCAACGAGATCCAGCAGGCCAACCTCATCACCGACTTCGTGACCGGCGAGTTCCAGGCGGCCACCCTGGCGCAGTTCGGCGCCATCAACCCCGACCTCAACTACGTCTGGTGGAGCACGACGACCATCTCCCCGATCGGAAGCATCGGCCTCAACTTCACCCGCATGGACGACCCGGTCATCGAGCAAGCCATGCTCACCGGGCGCCACACCACCGACCAGGCCACCCGGGTCAAGGCCTACCAGACGGTCAACGACCAGTTGGCCCAGCAGCTGCCCTACCTCTGGCTCAACCAGTACCTCTTCTCGGAAGTGGCCCAGGACCGGGTGCAGAACTTCGACAACGCCACCCTCCCGAGCGGGAAGCCCCAGTACTCCTTCCAAGAGGGCATCTTCTGGCCGGCCCAGATCTGGCTGGCGGGCTGACCGTCCCGAGACGACGCACCGAGGCCGACGCACCCGATGGGCAAGTACTTCCTGCGCCGCAGCATCCAATTGGTGGTGGTGGCCTTCATCATCTCGATCCTGGCCTTCCTGCTCGTCCATCTCCTCCCCGGCGACCCGTCGGTCACCATCCTCGGGCCCAACGACACCGCCCAGAACCGGGCCATCCTCCTCAAGCAGCTCGGGCTCAACAAGCCCCTCTGGCAGCAGTACACGACCTGGCTCACCGCCGTCTTCCACGGCAACCTCGGCCAGTCGTACCTCAACCACGAGTCGGTCGTCCACATCCTGGCCACCGGGTTCCCCATCGATCTCGAACTGATCGTCATCTCCCAGATCATCGCCTTCGCCGTGGCCATCCCCCTGGCCCTGTTCACCTCCCGCCGGCCCAACCGCCCGGTGGACAACGTGGCCACCACCGGGACCTTCGGGCTCCTGGCCCTGCCCCCCTTCGTCATCGCCCCTATCCTGGTCGCCGTGTTCGCGGTGGGGCTCAACTGGTTCCCGGCCACGGGCTTCGTGCCACTCACCCAGGACCCGTGGGCCAATCTCCAGCACATGATCCTTCCATCGGTGGCCATCACCTTCGGTTCGATCGCGGTCTACTACCGGCTGTTGCGGTCGGACCTCATCAGCACGCTGCAGCAGGACTTCATCACCATGGCCCGGTCCAAGGGTCTGTCGAACCGGCGCATCATGTGGCGCCACGCCTTCCGCCCCTCGACGTTCTCGCTGCTCGCCGCCGCCGGCGTCAACATCGGCGGCCTCATCGCCGGCACGTTCATCGTCGAGTACCTCTTCGCCCTGAGCGGCATCGGGTTCTCGTTGGTCCAGGCCGTCAACCAACGCGACTACCTGGTCGTCCAGGGCATCTCGCTGGTGGTGGCCCTGGCCTACGTCATCCTCCAGTTCATCGTGGACTTCCTCTTCACGGTGGTCGATCCACGAGTGTCGAGGGGGTGATCCATGCCTGACGATCGCGAGCTCGCCTCGACCCACGCCGCCGACCAGCTGCTCGGCGACCGCTTCCCGGGGATGGCGGCCACGGACGAGCTGGTCGTGTCGCGCCAATCGGAGGCGCTCGACTCCGACGACATCCTGCTGCGCCGGCCCCTCGGCATCCTCTTCTGGCTGGCCCTGGCCTGGGTGGCCGTCGTGGCCCTGGCGGCCATCTTCGCCAACGTCCTCCCGCTCCACAACCCGAACTTCCAGAACTACAACGCCATCAACCAGGGTCCCTCCTTCCACTACCTGCTGGGCACGGACGACCTCGGCCGCGACCTCCTGTCCCGGCTGGTCTTCGGGGCCCGGGTCTCCCTCATCGTGGGCTTCGTGTCGGTGGCCATCGGCATGGCCGTCGGCGGCACGGGCGGGCTCGTCTCCGGGTACCTCGGCGGCGCGGTCGACGGCTCCCTCAACGCCCTCTCCTTCGTCATCCTGGCCTATCCGGCGATCGTGGCCGTCATCGCCATCGTGGCCTTCTGGGGCCAGTCGCTCTGGAAGATCACCATCATCATCGGGGTGGGCACCATCCCCCTGCTCTTCCGGGTCGTGCGGGCGTCCAGCCTCTCGTTCGCCAACCGCGACTTCGTCATCGCGGCCAAGACCATGGGCGCCACCACGCCGCGCATCCTCTTCCGCGAGATCCTGCCCAACGTGGTTCCGGTGGCGCTGACGTTCGGCCTCATCACCGTGGCCGGGGTCATCGTCATCGAGGGCTCGTTGGCCTTCCTCGGGCTGTCGGTGAAGCTCCCCACGCCGTCGTGGGGCAACCTCATCTCCGAGGGAACCTCGAACGGGAACATCTCCATCAACCCGCTCATCCTGCTGTGGCCCTCCCTGTGCATGTTCCTGCTCCTGCTCTCGATCAACCTCATCGGCGACCGCCTCCGGCAGCGCTTCGACATCCGCGAAGGCCTGCTGTGAGCGCCGTCCGTCGGACGCGGGGCCGCACCCTCGAATTCAAGGACGTGCACGACGGCGGCGGACCGCTCCTCGCCGTCGAGGACCTGCATACCGCCTTCCGGACCACCCGGGGGACGGTACGGGCCGTGGACGGTGTCTCCTTCGAGCTGCAGGCCGGCACCACGCTCGGCATCGTCGGCGAGTCCGGCTCGGGCAAGACGGTCCTGTCCCGGTCGATCATGGGCCTGCTCCCACCGCACGACGTCCTCCGCAGCGGCACCGTCCACTTCGCCGGGCACGAGCTCACGGCCATGAAGCCGTCCGAGCTCCGCCAGGTGTGGGGCGCCGAGCTCAGCATGATCTTCCAGGACCCGATGACCGCACTCAATCCGGTCAAGCGGATCGGCAAGCAGATCACCGAGTCGCTCCTCCTCCACCTCGACATGGACAAGAAGGAGGCCGCCTCCACCGCCGTGGAGCTGCTTCGCTCGGTCGGCATCCCCTCCCCCGAGGAGCGGGTGCGGTGGTACCCGTTCCAACTGTCCGGAGGGATGCGCCAACGGGTCATGATCGCCATCGCCCTGGCCTGCGCCCCCCGCCTGGTCCTGGCCGACGAGCCCACCACCGGCCTCGACGTGACCGTCCAGGCCCAGATCCTCGACCTGCTGGGCGACCTCCAGCGCGAACGGCACATGGCCGTCATCCTCGTCACCCACGACCTCGGCGTCGTGGCCAGCCGGGCCGACGAGATCATCGTCATGTACGCCGGCCGCATCGTCGAGCGGGCCCCGGCGGACACGCTCTTCCACGACACCCACATGCCCTACACGAAGGCCCTCATGGAGTCGATCCCCCGATTGGCCGACCCCGCCGGCACCCGGCTCACGGCCATCCCGGGCCGTCCGCCCGACCTCATCCACCCTCCCAAGGGATGCCGCTTCGCCCCGCGCTGCCCCTACGCCCAGACCAAGTGCCTCGAGGCCGAGCCACCGCTGCGGACGGCCGGGTCCCCCGACCACCTCTTCGCCTGCTGGTTCCCCCTGGTCAACGGGGTCTCGACCGCACCGGCCCCGGTGGCGGGCAACGGCGCGGCGGCCACGACCCTCCCGGACGGGCCGGGAGACACGGCGACCGCCACCGCACAGGCTGCGTCCGGAGGCACCGACGCCGCCGCACCCGGGTCGGGGGACGGCCCGACGGCGGGCGGCGAGACGGAGGCCGAGGCGTAGCGATGACGACCGTCTCCGACACCGTTCCCGGCACCGACGACCTCGTCCTCGACGTGCGGGACCTCGTGGTCGAGTTCAAGACGGGCCGCCAGCGGGTCCAGGCCGTCTCCGGCGTGACCTTCCAGGTGCGCAGGGGGGAGACCCTGGGCCTCGTGGGCGAGTCAGGCTGCGGCAAGTCGACCACCGGCCGCACGCTCGTCCAGGTGCAGCCGGCCACCGCCGGCACCATCGTCTACCGGGGCGAGGACCTCACCGCCCTCACCGGCCGGCGGCTCCGTCAGCTCCGCACCAAGATCCAGATGATCTTCCAGGACCCCATCTCCTCGCTCAACCCGCGCCGGAGGGTCCGGGACATCGTGGCCGAACCGCTCGTGATCTGGGGCCGCGGGACGAAGGCGGAACGGGACCAGAAGGTTCGGGAGATGCTCGAGGCGGTCGGGATCGACCCCGACAGCTCCGGCGACCGTCGGCCCCAGGAGTTCTCCGGCGGCCAGTGCCAGCGCATCAGCATCGCCCGGGCCCTCATGGCCGACCCGGAGCTGCTCATCTGCGACGAGCCGGTCTCGGCCCTCGACGTCTCCGTCCAGGCCCAGATCCTCAACCTCCTGGCCGACCTGAAGGAGCGCTTCTCCCTCACCATGGTGTTCATCGCCCACGACCTGGCCGTCGTGAAGACCGTCAGCGACCGGGTGGCCGTCATGTACCTGGGCAAGCTCGTCGAGGTGGCGGGCTCCGACGAGCTCTACCGTCAGGCCGCCCATCCCTACACCGAGGCGCTGCTCGCCTCCATCCCCGAGCCCGACCCGGATGCCCAGGAGCTCCAGCCGGCCCTGAGCGGCGAGCTCCCCTCACCGCTCGACCCGCCCTCGGGCTGCCGGTTCCGTACCCGGTGTCCGTATGCGCAGGAGCGCTGCGCCGCCGAGGAGCCCCCGCTCCGGGAGATCGCGCCGGGCCACCAGGTAGCCTGCCATTTCCCGCTCCACGGCACACCGGCGCCGGCCGACCAGGCACCTGCACCGACCTGACCGCGGGCGCCGGCGGCGCGTCCACGTGATTGAGGGGAGGAAAACCGGTGACGGGTTCGCTCATCCGAGTAACAACACATTCGGGCATGTGGATAACTTGCCCACCGGGTATCTTGCCCAGGATGACGAGGGGAATCGCCGTGGCTGTTGGTGGCGCACGAGGGAAACGTGAATCCAGGCGATAGTGCAGTTCGCCCTCATCAGCGGCTCTATACAGGTGGTGCCGTTGGTGGTTGCCGTCGTGGTCGGCGTCACCGGGATTATCGTCGTGATGTCCCTCAGCTTCAGGTCCAGGAACAGGCTCCGCTCGGAGATCCAGCGAGAACGTGCAGCCCAGCCACAGGGGACGATCGGTCCGTCTGAACGAAACGCCCGTCAACGGGTAATCGTCGGTCTGCTCCTGGCACCGATCGCCGTGATTTTGGTAGTTGTCGCTGTCGTTTCGGAACACAGCAACGGTAAGGTCCCCGCATGGGCTAGCTGGCTGACCGCCATCCTCTTCTGGGGTGCTGTAGTTGCCTTCATCGTCCGAGCCGTTCTGAACAAGAGGCGAAGAAACCGCACCCCCTGACACCGAACGCTGCCGGCTCGGTGAGATGTCGTCAGCAGTACAGATCCCCTGGCGAACAGTCCCGGAAGTCAGGCTTGGGTTGCGTTTCGAATCTCACCGCTCGGATGGTTGGCCATCCTTCGAGCAGTGCTCTGGCAATCCGATGCATACCGTCCATCACCCGTCCATCGACTCCCAGGATGATTGGGAACATAGGGTCCACATCCCGGACCAGCCGCATGTGCTCCACCAACTTGCGGACCGTTGGTTCTCCGAAGTCACCTCCGAACCAGTAGTTCGAGTCAACTTCCCCGATGGATTCCACGGGCACCTCCACGACCGGGAGGTCCTGGGACAGTTCGACGAGCCGGTCAACGTCCCATGCATCCAACCCGCTCGAACCCGGCCAGAAGTGATACTGCTTACGCACACAGGCGAGTCTTGCCGAACGCGCTCCTGATCGCCGGCTATGAGCGTGGATCGGGGTCGGGTGGACCCCCATCAATCACGTGAGCACCGGCAGCGGGCGGGCAGCGTCCTCCGCGCCGTCTGAGCGGACCCGAGGAGGGGTGGAACGTGCTCAGCCGGCTCCGGGCGCCTCGGCGGCGGGAGCCTCGGTCACGGGAGCCTCGGTCACGGGGGCCTCGGCGGCGGGGGCGTCGGTCACGGGGGCCTCCGTCACGGGCGCCGCGGCCACGGGAGCCTCCGTCACGGGAGCCTCCCCGGCGGGAGCCGCGGTCACGGGAGCCTCCCCGGCGGGAGCCTCGGCGCCCTCGGTCCCACCCTGGTCGACCACGTAGTCGGCCCAGGCCGCCTGGGCCTCGGTCTCCGGGGTGAACTCGGCCTCGGCGTACTCGAAGGGGCCCACGTAGTTGCCCTCGGCGTCGTAGGCGTGCTCCCCGAACGCCTCCCGGTACTCCTCGGAGACCTCGCCGCCCTCGGCCGCCTGCTTGATGGAGAGGCTGATGCGGCGACGCTGCAGGTCGATGTCGATGATCTTGACCCAGAGCTCCTCGCCCGGGGTCACCACCTGCTCGGGGAGGTCGACGTGGTGACCGGCCATCTCCGAGATGTGCACGAGGCCCTCGATGCCGTCGCCCACCTGGACGAACGCACCGAACGGGACGAGCTTGGTGATCCGGCCGTAGACGAGCTCGCCCACCTGGTGGGTGTTGGCGAAGTCCTGCCACGGATCTGTCTGGGTGGCCTTCAGCGAGAGGCTGATGCGCTCCTTGGCCAGGTCCACGTCGAGCACCTCGACCTCGATCTCGTCGCCGACGGACACGACCGACGACGGGTGGTCGACGTGCTTCCAGGACAGCTCCGAGACGTGCACCAGGCCGTCCATGCCGCCGAGGTCGACGAAGGCGCCGAAGTTGACGACCGAGGAGACCACGCCGCGGCGGCGTTCACCGGGCTTGAGGTTGACCAGGAACTCACCCCGCTGCTCCTTCTGGGTCTCCTCCAACCAGGCCCGTCGGGACAGGACCACGTTGTTGCGGTTGCGGTCGAGCTCGATGATCTTGGCCTCGATGGTCCGGCCCACGTAGGGCTGGAGCTCGCGAACCCGGCGCAACTCGACGAGGGAGGCGGGCAGGAAACCGCGCAGCCCGATGTCCACGATCAGTCCGCCCTTGACCACCTCGATGACCGGGCCGGAGACGACCTCGTCGGCCTCCTTCAGCTTCTCGATGGTGCCCCAGGCCCGCTCGTACTGCGCTCGCTTCTTCGAGAGGATGAGCCGGCCCTCCTTGTCCTCCTTCTGGAGGACCAGGGCCTCGACCGAGTCGCCCAGCGAGACGATCTCCGACGGGTCGACGTCGTTGCGGATGGAGAGCTCCCGTACCGGGATCACGCCCTCGGACTTGAACCCGATGTCGAGCAGGACCTCGTCCCGATCGATCTTGACGACGGTGCCCTCCACCAGGTCACCATCTTCGAACTCGACGATGGTGCCGGCCATGGCGTCCTCGAGTGAGCCGGCACCGAGGTCGTCCTCGGTCACCGGGCGGGGGACGTAGACCCCCTGCTCGTCGAAGTGGCCCATGGCCTCGGGGGACAGGAGTCCCGCGCCCACGGGCGCGGTGGTGGTGTCGGACATGAAGGAGGTCGCTCGCTTTCCGGACGGGAGCGCCGCGCCCACCGGGACCTCCGGGGTGCGCCGCGCCGAACAGTGGGCCGCACCAAGGCGGCCGACCCCCGAGCCTACCCGCGCCACCCCCCGGGGCCGGCGGTCGGGCTCAGGACCCCTTGGCCTCGGCCCAGGAGGCCCCCCAGGCCATGTCCACCTCGAGCGGGACCGAGAGGTCGGCGGCCCCGGTGAGGGCCTGCCGGGTGAGGTCGGCCACGGCCTCGGACTCGTCGGGGTCGACGTCGAGGAGCACTTCGTCGTGGACCTGGAGGACCAGGTCGGAGCGGTACCCGCCCGACTCGAGGCCGCCGTCGAGGCGCACCAGGGCGACCTTGAACAGGTCGGCGGCCAGCCCCTGGATCCCGGCGTTCATGGCCTGGCGTTCGGCCGCCTGGCGGATCTGGAAGTTGGTGGCGTTCAGGTCGGGCAGGGGCCGGCGCCGGCCGAAGGCGGTGACCGTGTAGCCCTGCTCGCGGGCCTCGGCCACGGCCCGGTCCATGTAGGTGCGCACCGACGGGAAGGCGGTGAAGAAGGCGGTGAGGATCTCCTGGGCCTCCTCCACGGGGACGGCCAGGCGCTGGGCCAGGCCGTAGGCCTCCATGCCGTAGGCCAGGCCGTAGGAGACCATCTTGGCCGTGGAACGCTGCTCGTGGGTCACGGCGTCGCGGTCGACCCCGAAGACCCGGGCGGCCACGGTGCGGTGGATGTCCTCACCGGCGGCGAAGGCGGCGGTGAGGCCGGGGTCCCCCGAGAGGTGGGCGATGGCCCGGAGCTCGACCTGGTCGTAGTCGGCCACCAGCAGCCGCCGACCGGGCGAGGGTACGAACGCCTCCCGGAACCGCCGTCCCTCGTCGGTGCGGACCGGGATGTTGTGGAGGTTGGGCCGGTCCGACGAGAGCCGTCCGGTGCGGGCCACCGTCTGGCGGAACGTGGCGTGGATGCGGCCGTCCTCGGCCACCTCGGCGGCGAGGCTCTCGCCGTAGGTGGAGCGCAGCTTCTCCACCTCCCGGTAGCGGAGGAGCACGTCGACGATGGGATGCTGGCCCCGGAGCTGCTCGAGGGTGCGGGCGTCGGTGGAGTAGCCGGTCTTGGTCTTGCGCACCGGGGTCAGCCCGAGCCTCTCGTAGAGCACGGCCCGGAGCTGGGGCACCGAGTTGACGTTGAAGGACTCGCCGGCGAGCTCGTGCATGGTCGCCTCGAGGGTCCGGCACTCCTCGGCCAGCCCGGCAGCGATCGAGGTGAGCACCGTGCGGTCGACCGGGACGCCGACCACCTCCATCCGGGCCAGCACCCGGACCAGGGGGCGCTCCACGTCGTCGAACAGGGCCTGCTCGCCCACGCCGGCCAGGGCCGTGGCCAGGGGCGGCCGCAGACGGGCCAGGGTCTCGGCCACCCGGACCAGGGCCCGGCCCGACGTCTCCTCCGCCCCTCCGCCGCCGGCGTCGCCCAGATCGAGGGCGCCCTGTCCGGCCCCGGCCGTCCCGTCGTCGACCTCGACCCCGAGATACCGGGCGGCGAGGTCGGCCACCCGGTAGCGGTCGTCGGAGGGGTCGAGCAGGTAGGCGGCCACCGCGGTGTCGAGTACCAGCCCGGTGATGTCGACGCCCAGGGGGAGGAGCGTGCGCATGAGCTCCTTGGCGTCGTGGGCCACCAGTCCGGCGCCGCCGGCACCGAGCGTGGCGGCCAGGGCGGCGAGGACCGTCCCGTCCCCCAGGAGCTCGGTCCCCTCCAGCAGGACGGCCACCGGCGCGGCCCCGTCGGGTGGTGCCTCGGCGGCCAGGGCCACGGCGGCGAGCGGGGAACGGCCGGGGTCCCCGACCCACCGGGCGGCGGCGGCCACGTTGCCCGTCCCGGTCCGGGCCGCGCCGAGCAGGCGGTCGAGGGCGACCGTCGCCCCGGCCGGGTCGGTCGGGGACTCGGCGGCCGGCTCGGCCAGCCAGTCGGGCGCGGCGGCCGCCACCCCGGCGCCGTCGGTCGGGGCCGCACCCGGGACGGGGGCGCCGAGGCGGCCGTCGGCCATGACCGCCGAGAAGCGGGTCCACAGCGTGCGCAACTCGAGGTCGGCGAAGGCCTGCCGGGCCGCCTCGGGGTCCCACCCGCCGAGGACCAGGTCGTCGGCGTGGACGCCGAGCGGGACGTCGCGGACGAGCGGGATGACCTCGGCGTTGGACCGGACCCGCTCGGCGTGGGCGGCCAGGTTGGCCCGCAGCTTGGGCGAGAGGGCGTCGAGGTGGGCGAAGAGGGCGTCGAGGTCCCCGTACTCGTTGACCAGCTTGGCCGCCGTCTTCTCCCCCACCCCCGGCACCCCGGGCAGGTTGTCGGAGGGGTCGCCGCGCAGGGCGGCCAGCAGCGGGTACTTGGCCGGGACGACCCCGGTGCGCTCCTCGATGCCGGCCTCGTCGTAGAGGGCGTACTCGCTCACGCCCCGCTTGTTGTAGAGGACCCGCACGTAGGGGTCCTCGACCAGCTGGTAGGCGTCGCGGTCGCCGGTGACCACGATGACCGGGTGGCCGCGGTCCCGGGCCTCGCTGGCCAGGGTGGCCAGGACGTCGTCGGCCTCGAACCCCTCGGCCTCGACCACGGGGATGGCCAGGGCGTGGAGGAGGTCGCGGATCATGTCGAACTGGGGCAGCAGGTCGTCGGGCGTCGCGGCCCGTCCTCCCTTGTACTCCTCGACGAGCTCGTCCCGGAAGGTGCCGCCGGGGAGGTCGAAGGCCACGGCCAGGGCGGCCGGTCGGTGGTCGCGCACCAGGTTGAGGACCATCGAGGCGAAGCCGTGCACGGCGTTGGTCACCACCCCCGAGGAGGTGGTGAGGGTGGCGGGCAGGGCGAAGTAGGCGCGGAAGGCCAGGGACATGCCGTCGAGCAGCAGGAGGGGGCCGTCGGGCGTCCCCTGACGCGCCCGACCCGGGCCGGCGGCCGGGGGTGCTGTGGCGGGCATGGGCCGGCCCGCCTAGGGGGCGAGCGTCCCGTCGAGGACCTGGCGGGCCACGTCGGCCATCCGCGTCCGGGTCCCCATGGCCGTCTTCTGGATGAAGGAGAAGGCCTCGGCCTCGGTCAGGCCGGACCGGGACATGAGTACGTCCTTGGCCCCGTCGACCAGACGCCGGGTCTCGAGCTTGTCCTCGGCCACCCCTCCCTGGCCCACCACGCCGTCGGACACGGCCTGGCGGGACTCGGCGTCGATGGCCCACTCCTGCTCGCACCGGGCCATGGCCTGGTCGATGGCGGGGATGAGCTCGATGCGCTGGAACGGCTTCACCAGGTAGGCGGCCACGCCGGCGTCGCGGGCCTCGTCGATGAGGTCGCGCTGGCTGAAGGCGGTGAGCACGAGGACGGCCACCTTCCTGTCGAGGTCGCGGATGGCTCGGGCCGCCTCCAGCCCGTCGCAGCCGGGCATCTTGATGTCGACGATGGCGAGGTCGGGCTCGTGCCGGCGCACGAGCTCTACGGCCGCGTCGCCGCGGCCGGTCTCCCCCACCACGTCGTACCCCTCGTCCTGCAGGATCTCCTTCAGGTCCAGCCGGATGATGGCTTCGTCCTCGGCGATGACCACACGCCTGGTCATGGTGTCAGCACTCCTTGCCTTCGACCCGGCGGGCGGGCGACCGATCGCGGGCCGGGCGGCCGGGAGCCGGCCGGTGGCCCAGTCTGCCCCAGGTGCGGCCTCACCCCGGTCCCCCGACCAGGCGGTCGAGGAGCTCGTCCTGGCGGCGTTCGAGTTCGGCGATGTGCTCGACCAGGTCGGCCCGGCTCCGGAGCATGACCGACTCGTGCCGGCTGGCCTCGTCGTGCTCACGGGCGGCCACGGGCGTCTCGGACACCAGGGCCCGCAGCCGGGTGTCGTCGGCGATCTCGGTGACGGCGCTCAGCTGCTCGTCGAGGACGGCCAGCTCGCTGCGGGCGCGCACCAGCCGGGCGTGGGCGTCGCTCAGTCGTCGCTCGATGATGGCCCGGCGCATGGGACGGCAATTCTACAAACCACGGGGCCGGAGGCCCACACCGTCGGTCGGCGGGGCCCACACCGTCGGTCTGCGGGGCCCACACCGTCGGTCGGCGGGGCCCCGGCCCGGGTCACTCCGGAGCCACGGCCACGGTGACGGCCCGTACCTGCCACCGGCGGAGCGGGCCGGCGGCGGGCGGCGGGCCGAGGCCGGGGACCGCCGGCGGCACCGCCCGCAGGACCCCGGTGACCGGATCCCGCCCGTAGGTGGGTCCCGAGACGAGGTCGGCGTCCAGATAGGCGGCCGCCGGCGCCACGTCGCCGGTCCAGTCGGGGTCGCACAGTCCGGCCAGGGCCACCAGGACGCCGCGGCCGTAGCCCGACTCGAACATGCCCCCGACCCACACCGGCACCCGGGCCCGCCGGCAGAAGGCCAGGGCCTCGAGGGCCGGGCCGATCCCACCCAGACGGGACGGCTTGAGGCACACCACCGAGCACGCGCCGCGTTCGACGGCCTCGGCCACGCGTGCCGACGAGTCGAGGCTCTCGTCCAGGCAGACCGGCGTGACCAGGCGCTCGGACACGAGGGCGTGGCCGGCCAGATCGTCCCGGGCCAGCGGCTGCTCGAGGCAGGCCAGCCCGTAGGCGTCCAGCCCGGCCAGGTGGGCGATGTCGGCCCGTCCGTAGGCCCCGTTGGCGTCGGCCTGCAGCCGGGGCGCCACCGTCCCCGGCCCGACCGGCCCGGCCGCCCAGGCGGCCAGGGCGGCCAGGGGCTCGTGGTCCCAGCCGGGGCCGATCTTGACCTTCACCCGCCCGTACCCCTCGGCGGCCCGGGACGCCACCTCGTCGACCAGGGTGGCCGTCGCGGCGTGGGTCCCGACCACGGCGCCGGCCGGGACGGACCGCCCGGTCACGCCCAGGAGGTCGGCGAGCGGGCGGCCGGCGGCCCGCAGGTGGGCGTCGGCCAGGGCCGCCTCGAGTGCGGCC
>DAHVAJ010000097.1 GCA_027314705.1 Acidimicrobiaceae bacterium | reverse complement strand
AGCCCGGGGTGGACCCGAAGGTCCACCAACCGAGGTGAGGCCCCTTCGAAGCTGGCGGTTCCAACGCCAACCAGCCCGAAGGGACCCCCTCCATGCTCACACGAGGAGAAGACGTGGAAGCTCACGCACTGAAGAAGAGGGGCTGGTCGATCTCGGCCATCGCCCGGCACCTGGATCGCGACCGCAAGACGGTCCGGTCCTACCTGAACGGCGAGCGGATACCCGGCACCCGGGCCCGACCCGACGCACCCGCCCCGCTGGCCGAGTACGAGAAGTACCTCGTTGCCCGGTTCGCCGACGACCATCACGTCTGGGGCACGGTCCTGTTCGAGGAGGTGACCCGTCTCGGCTACGCCCAGAGCTACCCGACCTTCGTGCGCCAGATCCGTGCACGCGGTCTGCGGCCACACTGCGAGGCGTGCACCGGGGTGACGGGACGGGACACCATCGAGATCGACCACCCGCCCGGCGAGGAGATCCAGTGGGACTGGTTCGAGCGTCGTCGTGCCCCCTGGGGTGGCACCGCCTACGTGCTGCTCGGCACCCTGCCCCACTCGAGCCGGACCCGGGGCGTGCTGGCCGAGTCGATGGACCAGGCCCATCTGGTCGAGGCCATGGACGGCGTGCTGCGGCGCTTCGGCGGAACGCCCAAGATCTGGCGGACCGACCGGTTGGCCACGGTCATCCGGCCCGGGACCAAGGACATCCAGGCCACCTTCGCACCGGTGGCCAAGCACTACGGAGCGATCGTCGAGCCGTGCCCGCCCCGGCGGGGCAACCGCAAGGGGGCCGTCGAGGCCGCGGTGCGGTTCACCTCGGGCCGGTGGTGGCGCACACTCAGCGCGGCCGGTCCCGAAGAGGCCCAGGCCAGCCTCGACCGGTTCTGCGCCGGTGCGGGCGACGCCCGGGAGCGGCGCACCGCCCTCGGTGCCAAGACGACCGTCGGCGAGTTGGCCGACGCCGAGCCGCTCCTCGATCTGCCGGGACTGCCGTTTCCGGCCACGGTCACCGTCACCCGGCCGGTCGACGACAACGCCACCGTCGCCTTCCGGGGCAACCGCTACTCGGTGCCACCGGGACTATCCGGGGTCACGCTCGAGCTGCGTCACCGCCTGGCGTCGTCGACGCTCGAGATCCACGCCGGGTCAGGGGCTCAGCTCGCCACCCACCGATTGGCCCCGGCCGGGGCCGGGACCATCGTGCGGACCCCCGAGCACCGGGCGGCACTCGAGTCGGTGATCCTGTCGAGCTTCACCACCGCCCGACCGTGTGACACCAAGGCCAACCGTCCACCGGGGCCGGAATCCCTGGCCGAAGCGGCCCGGCTGTTGGGCCTCGAGGGCCGCGAGGTGACGGTCGACCTGGCTGACTACGCGGCCCTGATCGAGGGGTCGGCATGAGCGACAACTCGATCTACCAACAGGCCCGCAGCCACTTGGCCTACCTGCGCATGGCCGCTGCCGCCGAAGCGTTGCCGGGCGAACTTGAGTACGCAGCCTCGGCGAACCTCGGGCACACCGCCTTCCTGGAGCGCTTGTTGGAGGTGGAGGTCGCCGCCACCGAGACCCGTCGCCGGGCCAGTCTCGAGCGCTTCGCCTCCCTCCCTTCGCCATTCCGGCTCAGCGACTTCGACTTCGACGCCCAGCCGTCCATCGACAAGAAACTGGTCAACGAGCTGGCCACGCTGCGCTTCTTGGAGGACGCCACCAACGTGCTGTTCATCGGACCGCCCGGGGTGGGCAAGACCATGTTGGCCGTCGCCCTGGCCCGAGCCTCGATCGACGCCGGTTACCGGACCTACTACACGACGGCCGCCGACCTGGTGGCCCGATGCCACCGGGCCGCACTCGAGGGCCGGTGGGCGACGACCATGCGGTTCTTCGCCGGACCACGGCTGCTGATCATCGACGAGGTGGGCTACCTGCCGTTGGCCAACGAGGCGGCTGCTGCCCTCTTCCAGGTCATCACCCAGCGCTACCTGAAGAGCTCGACGGTCCTGACCACCAACCTCGGCGTCGGGTCCTGGGGGAAGATCTTCGACGACCCCATGGTGGCCGCCGCCATGCTCGACCGGCTGCTGCACCGCTCCGTCGTGTTCAACATCGACGGGGAGAGCTACCGGATGCGGACCCACCGGGCCCGGGCCGAAAAGCTCACCAAG
>DAHVAJ010000087.1 GCA_027314705.1 Acidimicrobiaceae bacterium | reverse complement strand
CGAGCTGCGGGGTTACCGACGGGGCCAGGGCCACCGGCACCGCCAACCGTTCGGCGTGGGCCACCAGTTCGAGGAGGTCCTGGCGTTTGAGGCAGTCGCCGCCGGTCAGGATGAGGATGGGCCGCGGTCGGCCCAGGCGGGCCAGATCGTCGATCAGCGCCCGGCCCTCCTCGGTGGTGAGCTGGCCGGTCCCGGGCCCGGGCTGGGCCGAGGCCCGGCAGTGTCGGCAGGCGAGGTCACAGGCCGTCGTCGTCTCCCAGAAGACGAGCAGCGGCCGGTCCTCGAAGCGGACCCGCCCCCCCCGGCCGGCGGGCGCGCCGGCATCCCCGGGCCGCTCGGTGTCGCGTGTCACGGTCACGTTCCGAGCCTGCACCCGGGTACAGGCCTCCACCAGGGCCGTTGGTCCCAGGTCTGGTCGGTGTGCCCGGTCTGGTTCCCCCGGCAACCCCGAGGTGAAAAAGGTCCGCATGGGTGACAACGCCAGGGGGCGGCGCCGCGTGGTCTTCCACAACCCCGAGCCGGCCGATCGCGATCGACAGGTCCGGGTCAACTTGGTCGCCCCTGGAGACCCAGATCGCGGGCACCCACGAGTGGACGAATGTGGACGAATGTGGACGAAGTCCCGCCGTGACGAGCTGGCCGGCACGTCGCGCACAATGCCTGACCCGTGGCCACTGGTCCGTAGCCTCCGTATCGGCCGGTTTCGTATCGGCCGGATTCGTATCGGCCGGTTTCGTCTCGGCAACGTGGCCATCGCGAAGGAGGCGAAGCTCTACGCAAGCCGCTGCTGCGCACTCGTGACGGCCGTCACACCCCGACCGATCCCGCTCTCGCATGAGTTGAGTCCCGACCAGTGGTGTACGACCCTGTGAGCTGAAGGGCATTTCCCAGACGCGACGGTCACCGCGTCAACCTCAAGAAGCAGTCTCCACCCAAACCACTTGAGGAGGATCACGGTGAACGTCCCCACCACTATCGACACGGCTGCATGGCTGGGCAAGTACCTCGAAGGCGCCGACGGCGACCAGGATCTGGCGAGGGCCATGTTGGCTGCCTTCGCCGAGGCCCTGATGTCGGCCCAGGCCTCGATGCAGTGCAACGCCGCCTATGGTGAGCGCACCGACGAGCGGAAGAACTCCCGCAACGGCTATCGGATGCGGCCCTGGGACACCCGGGTCGGCTCGGTCGACCTGGCTGTCCCGAAGCTCCGCAAAGGCGTCGATTCACCGGAGTTCTTGTTGCAGCCCCGGCGCCGGGCGGAGAGGGCATTGATGGCTGTGGTGTGCCAGGCCTACGTGGAAGGGGTGTCGAGCAGGAGGGTCGACGATTTGGTCCGGGCCATGGTCATCGAGGGGATCTCCAAGTCCGAGGTCTCCCGGATGGCCCAAGAGCTCGACCATGTGGTGGCCGAGTTCCGGAATCGCCCCTTGGACGCCGGCCCCTATCGCTATCTCTGGATCGACGGCGTGACCCAACGGGTGAGAGAAGGCGGGCGGGTAGTCAACGTGACGGCCATCATCGTCACGGCCGTCAACGCCGAAGGGCACCGGGTCATCGTCGGCTTCGACATCGTCACCACGGAGGACACTGCCGCCTGGACGGCCTTCCTGCGTTCTCTGGTGGCCCGGGGGCTCACCGGGGAGGAGCTGGTCATCTCCGATGCCCACGGGGGCATCAAGGCGGCCATCGCCCAGGTGCTGGCCGAAGCCACCTGGCAGCGGCGTCGGACCCACTTCATGGCCAATTGGCCTCCAAGGTGGCCAAGGGCAACTGGCCGATGATCGCCGCCCTCGTCCGGTCCATCTTCGAACAACCTGATCGGAAGACCACCTGGGCCCAGCTGGCCGATGGGGTCGACAAGCTCACCCAGGCCGGGTTCAACGACGTCGTCGACTACTTGTTGGACGCAGCCGACGACGTCTTGGCCTTCAGCGCGTTCCCCATCGGACACTGGCCGAAGATCCGCTCTAACAACCCCCAGGAGCGGCTGAACAAGGAGATCCGCCGGCGCACCGACGTGGTCGGCATCTTCCCCAACCGCCAGGCTGTCATCCGCCTGGTCGGAGCGTTGCTCGCCGAGCAGACGGACGAGTGGGCCATCGCCCGCAGATGCGTCAGCATCGAATCGCTGAAGGTCTCCCGCACCGACGCACCGGCAGTCAACGACCCGAGACCGGCCATCGACGGCACCGCCAACTGATCGCCCTCACTGGCATCGGGAGGCAGCCCTTCGATACGAAGACGTAGAGTCAGATCAACAGGTTGACGCGGGGACTGAACGCCTCACGGGCTTGTACACCACTCGCCGGGACTTAACCCGCACGCAAGCAGCTGCCCCAGGTGGAGCGCGGCTGGCGGGACATGAAGGGCTCCCTCGGAGTCTGCCTCGTCCTTGGCCACCGGGAAGACCGGAACAGGAGCCACCTCCACCACTGTGGGCGCCGGCTGCTGCTCATGCGGGTCGTCTAGTCAGTTGCGCCGACATCTGACTCCTGACCGACGGAAGTCTCTGGGTGGCTCGGCACCTCCGTCGCCGTCTGTTGCCCAAAGGCCCCCACGGAGCAATAATGAGTCAGCATGGGGCGGACGCCAGGGGGGAATCGCGGCTCTATGCAGCTTTCGCCAGCCGGCGTCAGCGCCGCCCGGGCCGGTGAAGTCGCCGATGCCACGACGTTCATGCCCGCACTTGACGGCGTGCGAGCTCTGGCCGTCGGAGCAGTCTTTCTGCTCCACCTCAATCGTGTGCACTTTCCAGGCGGGGCACTGGGGGTAGACGTCTTCTTTGCCCTCTCCGCCTATCTGATTACCGGCATCCTCTTGGCTGAGCAGTCGCGCGGCCCCGTGCAATTCGGTGCCTTCTATTGGCGCCGGGCGTTTCGCTTGGTTCCCGCCCTCGTGCTGTGGGGGTTGCTGATTGCCAGCCCGACCGCCGGACTTGCACACACGCCAGGCATGATCCCCGTCAGCCTGGGCGGCGCCCTCTTCTACGCCAACGACTTTCTGCAGGCCTGGACGGGCGCCATCGCCGCCGCGTTCGATCAGTCCTGGTCGCTGGCCGTCGAAGAGCAATTCTACCTGCTCTGGCCGGCAATCCTGGTGTTCGGAGTCTGTCGGCTGAGCGCATCGCTGCAGCGCATGTTCTTCTATGCTTTGATCGCCGCGGGAGGGGCGTTGCTGTTCCGCGGAGGCGACTACTTCCTCCCGACAGGCCACCTTCTGCCCCTAGCCCTGGGATGCTGGGCGGCGTGGCAAAAGGCAAGAAACGGCCCACCGGCTTGGGCGTCCCAGACTCGGAACGCGGTGGGGGCCGTGTCGCTCATGGTACTGGGGACGACACTATTTATCTCACCCCAGCCCGTGAGATGGCATCAGGGTGTGCTCACTTGCAGCGTCGCGCTCGCCGCCATCGGACTGATCGTGTCGCTGGCTGACAACCGTCCGACGCCACTGACTCGATTGTTCGGCAGCACGATCCCCCGGTGGGTCGGTGCCCGTTCCTACGGCATCTACCTCTACGGTCTGACGTTGATCCAGCTCGTCGGGGACGCCACCCACTTGAAGCTCCACTACGCCGCTCCGATCGCCATTGCGGCCACGCTGGTCGTCTCCGAGCTTTCGTACCGGTACGTCGAATCACCGGCTCGAATCGCTGGACGTCGTTGGCTCCAGACCCGGAACCAGTCCATAGCCGGAGAGGCCGCATCGACCTGATCCGGGCGTGTTCCCCGTTCTGAGACCGCCGCCTGCCTTCTACGATTGCCCCCATCCACGTGTCGTGTCGGAGAATCGCTGCAGGAACTCCCGCGCGGCAGCGAGCACGGGTGGTCAGGCATCCCCCGGCTCCGACCGATCGCAAGACCGACATCGTCGAGCGCCGACACGTCAGTGCGCGGTCGCCCCTTCCGATAGTCGCACGTGACATCTCGACCGCCGGGCGTGGGCGGACGCGGCGTGGTGCTGGACGTTACCGATCGATCGGGGTCAGCTGTGGAAGGGCACGACGGAGTCCGGACCCTGCGCCCCGCCAACTGGATCCGGACGACCATCTCCTGACACAGTAGGGTCGCCCTTGGGGGCCGCTGCCCAGCACGGCCACAGTCCGGAGGGCCCCGGAGTCCGTCACACCACAGCACCCACCTACGCCAACGTTCGGCGACCACAGGCAAGGTGGTCAATGGGCTCACCCGACCTCCGGGCTGGGAAGAACCTCGTGCGAATCGTGGTTGCCCACGTCCGCGGGCGGTCGGGCGACGAGACGGCTGCGGAGCGATCCACACCACCACGACCGAGGAGGAGCCGAGTGACGCCGTCCGATCCCGAGGGCCCGTGCCCTGCGCCCCTCCCCACCGTTGGTGCGGCCACCGTCGCCGACCTCCTCGAGGCCCGCGCCGGGGACGACCGCATCGGGCTCACCGCCGGGGACCGGCAGTGGACCTGGCGCCAGGTGGTCGGGGAGAGCCGGGCCCGGGCCCGCTGGGCCGCGGCCCTGCGTCCGAGGGACGCCGGCGCGCCCTTCCACATCGGCGTGCTGCTCGAGAACGTGCCCGACTACCTCTTCTGGCTGGGAGGCGCCGCACTGGCCGGGGCCGTGGTGGTCGGGATCAACCCGACCCGGCGGGGCGCCGAGCTGGTCCGGGACATCACCTTCACCGAGTGCGCCGCCCTGGTGACCGACGCCCCGGGGGCGGCCCTGCTCGACGGCCTCGACACCGGCGTGCCTCAGGAGCGCACGGTGCGGATCGACCACGACGCAGCACCGCCCGCCGACGGCGACGGCGACCGCGCCGGGGTCCGGCCCGGCCGGGACCAGCTCTTCGTCCTCCTGTTCACCTCCGGGACGACCAGCGCGCCCAAGGCCGTGCAGTGCACCCAGGGGCGTCTCGCCGACATCGCGCTCCGGGCCCTCGAGTACTACGAGTTCACGGCCGACGACGTCTGCTACTGCCCGATGCCCCTCTTCCACGGCAACGCGGTCATGGCCCTGTGGGCCCCGGCGCTCGCCGCCGGTTCCCGGATGGTCCTCACCCCGAGGTTCAGCGCCTCCGGGTTCATCGATGACGTACGCCGCTACGGCGCCACCCGGTTCACCTACGTCGGGAAGGCCCTGGCGTACATCCTGGCCACGCCCGAACGGCCCGACGACGCCGACACCGCGCTCACCCGGGGCTTCGGCACCGAGGCGTCGGCCCGCGACCGGGCCGAGTTCGGCCGCCGCTTCGGGTGCACCCTCGTGGAGGGCTACGGCTCGAGCGAGGGCGGGCTGGCCATCAACCGGGGACCGGACACGCCCGAGGGGGCCCTGGGTCGGCCCGGCCAGGGCGTGGCCGTGCTCGACCCGGAGTCGGGCGAGGAGTGCGAGCCGGCCCGTTTCGGGCCCGGTGGACGGATGGAGAACCCCGAGCGCGCCATCGGCGAGCTGGTGAACCGGTCGGGGACCAGCGCCTTCGAGGGGTACTGGCGCCATCCCGAAGCCGATGCCGAGCGGCAGCGCAACGGCTGGTACTGGACGGGCGACCTGGCCTTCGTCGACGAGGACGGCTTCGTCTGGTTCGCCGGCCGCAAGGACGACTGGCTGCGCGTGGACTCGGAGAACTTCGCGGCCGCCCCGATCGAACGGATCCTCGGCCGCCACCCGGACCTGGTGGCGGCAGCCGTGTACGCCGTGCCCGATCCCCGCACCGGGGACCAGGTCATGGCTGCCGTCGAGCTGCAGCCCGGCGCCGACCCCGACCGGGTGGCCGGCGAGCTCGACCGGTTCCTCGACGAGCAGTCCGACCTCGGGACCAAGTGGGCGCCGCGCTTCGTCCGAGTGGTGCCGGCGCTGCCGCTCACGGCCACGGGCAAGATCACGAAGCCGGGCCTGCGGCGCGAGGCATGGGTCTGCACCGATGCCGTGTACTGGCGGCCGGGGCGTGACGGCGGGGCCTACCGTCGCCTCGGCCCCGCCGACGTGACCGCGCTGACCGAGGAGTTCGCCCTCCACGGACGGGCAGGCCTGGCGCCGGGCTGAGCCCGGGGGGGCAGCGCCTCGGCTCAGTCCAGGAGACCGGGATCGGCCCGCAGCTCGGCCCGCACGGCGGCCTCCCAGAAGCCGATGAAGCCCTCGCCCTGGCTGCGGCCCATCAGTTCGAGGAAGGTGGCCGGCAGCAACGAGACCCCCGAACCGCCTGCGGCCCGCACGCAGTAGGCGTGGTGGCAGCGCTGTTCGAGCGCCACGGCGCGTTGGTGCACGGCCCGGGCCGAACCCCCGAGGACGAAGACGCCGTGGCCGGCGAGCAGGGCGGTGGTGGCCGTGCCCATGCGCTCGACGGCCCGCCGGGCGTTGGCCGGGTCGTTGACCGCACCGTCGTACTCGTTCACGAGGACGAGGTCGCCCCCGCCCAGCGCCGAACTCTGGTCGAGGACCGGGGGAATGTCGCCCAGGTCGGCCCACACCGTGCCGTAGAGGGGGTGGTTGTGCACGGCCCAGCCCACGTCGGCCCGCATCCGGTGGAGCGCCAGGTGGAGCGGGATGCCGAGGGGCACGGGCCAGTGGCCCTCGAGGACCTCGCCGTCGAGGGAGATGCGCAGGACGTCGCCGGGACGGAGCTCCTCCCACGTGAGCAGCCACGGATTGCACAAGAGGGTGCCGTCCCCGAGGTTGCACGTGATGTGGCCGGCCAGGTGGTCGTTGTACCCCTCGCGCCAGAGCGTCCGGGCCAGCAGCACCAGCTCCTGGCGGGCCGTGAGCTCGGGGATCAACCTGTCCGGAGTGGGAACGAAGGGCACGTGCACGTCCTCAGTCGCGGGGCAGGACGGTGGCGGGCAACGGGTGCCGGAAGAGGGCGGCGGCGTTCTCACTGCACATCTTGCGCAGCTCCCCGGTCGGGATGTGGCCCCAGCACGACCGGAGGACCTCCTGGGTGTCGGGCCAGGTGCCGTCCCCGTGCGGGTAGTCCGTCTCGACCATGATGTGCTCGACGCCGATGCGGTGACGGGTGTCGATGGTGGAGGGGTCGTCGAGCGTGCAGAACCAGAAGTTGCGGGCCAGGACCTCGGCCGGCGCCACCTCCCAACCCAGGCCGTAGCCCGAACGGTCGACGACGTTCTCGAGGCGGTCGAGCAACATGGCCACCCATCCGATGCCACCTTCGCTCATGGCGATCCGGAGGTCCGGCAGGCGCAACGGGTACCCCGACCACAGCCATTCGGCGCAGGCGGCAAGGGACAGCTGACCGAACAGGGTGGCGCCGAGTTGGAGGGCCGGGGCGCCCGGCGGGATGGGGGGCATGCCCGAGCTGCCCACGTGCAGACAGACCACCGTGGCGGTGTCGGCGCACGCCTCGAGGATGGGGTCCCAGTGGCCGCGGTCCCACAGGCTGGGCAACCCGACGGCGTGGGGACGCTCGGGAAGCGCCACGGCGGTGAAGCCCCGGCCGGCGTTGCGGCGGATCTCCGCCGCGGCCTCCGCCGGGTGGGCCAGGAAGGCGATGCCGAGAGGCACGATGCGTTCGGGATGGGCCTGGTGCCACTCCTCGAACAGCCAGTCGTTCCAGGCCCGGACGCAGGCCGCGCCGAGGTCGGCGTCGGCGGCGGCGAAGAAGACCCGACCGCAGAAGCCGGTGATCTGCGAGGGGAAGTTGACCGACGCCCAGACCCCGTTGACGTCCATGTCGGCCACGCGGGCGTCGACGTCGTAGCAGCCGGGCCGCATCTGCTCGAACCGGAACGGCTCGACCCGGACCGTCTCCGGCCGCCGGCCGGCCACCGCGTTCATCCCCACCTGCGTGAAGCGGGCGTCCTCGAACTCCCATACTTGGTGACCCTCGGGCGTCTCGACGATGCGGGGCGCCCGTCCGGCCAGGCGGGCCGGCAG
>DAHVAJ010000084.1 GCA_027314705.1 Acidimicrobiaceae bacterium | reverse complement strand
GTCCAGTCCGAGAGGGGGAAGACCCGGATGTGCTCGCCGGGCCGGTGGCGGCCGTTGTAGAGCGACCAGAGCTCGGGGCGCTGGTTCTTCGGGTCCCACTGGCCGAACTCGTCCCGGAAGGAGAAGACCCGCTCCTTGGCCCGGGCCTTCTCCTCGTCGCGCCGGGCCCCCCCGAAGACGGCGTCGAAGCGGTGCTCGGCGATGGCGTCGAGGAGCGTGCGGGTCTGGAGGCGGTTGCGGGAAGGGTCGGGCCCCGGCTCCTCGGCCACCCGGCCCTGGTCGATCGAGTCCTGCACGGAGGCCACCACGAGCCGGGCCCCGAGCTCGGCCACGGTGCGGTCGCGGAAGGCCAGGACCTCGGGGAAGTTGTGACCGGTGTCGACGTGCATGACGGCGAAGGGGATCCGGGCCGGGGCGAAGGCCTTGCGGGCCAGGTGGAGCATGACCACCGAGTCCTTGCCGCCCGAGAAGAGGAGGACCGGACGTTCGAACTCGGCGGCCACCTCGCGGAGGACGTGGATGGACTGGGCCTCGAGGGCGTCCAGGTGGGAGAGCTGGTACTGGCGCGTCGCGCCCGCGTCCCGGCCGGTGTCCATCGTCCGATTCTACGGGACAGCCGGCCGTTCGGGCTCGGCCCCGGCTCCGGCCCCGGCGGCGCGGCGATCGGTCCACCACGCACCGTCGGGCTCCGGCAGCCGTCTATGCTCCGCCGTGTGCAAGTGGCCCACACGGCGGGTGACGGCGACGGTCGGGACGGGGGCGGGGGCGGCCCCGACGGACCGGGCCCGAAGAAGCGCATCGGGGTGCTGGTGGTGGCCTACAACGCGGCCTCGACCCTGGCGGCCACCCTCGACCGCATCCCCGAGAGCATCCGCCGGGACATCGACGAGGTCATCGTCAGCGACGACCACAGCCAGGACGCCACCTACCTGGTCGGCCTCGGCTACCAGCAGCTCTCCGACCTGCCCCTCACCCTCGTCCGCCAGCCGGTCAACCTCGGCTACGGGGGCAACCAGAAAGCCGGCTACCGGCTGGCCGTCGAGCACGGGCTGGACGTCGTGGTCATGCTGCACGGCGACGGGCAGTACGCGCCCGAGGCGCTACCCGACGTCCTGGCCCCCCTGCTCGCCGGCGAGGCCGACGCCGTGTTCGGCTCGCGCATGCTGGTGCCCGGCGCCGCCCGGAAGGGAGGCATGCCCCTCTACAAGTACGTGGGCAACCGGATCCTGTCCCGGTTCGAGAACGCCGCCCTCGGCACCGACCTGTCCGAGTTCCACTCGGGCTACCGGGCCTACGCCGTCGACGCCCTGAAGCGCATCCCCTTCGAGCGCAACTCGGACGGCTTCAACTTCGACACCCAGATCATCGTCCAGCTCCACGACGCCGGGATGCGGATCGCCGAGGTCCCCATCCCGACCTACTACGGCGACGAGATCTGCTACGTCGACGGCCTGGCCTACGCCAAGGACGTGGCCACCGACGTGGTGGCCTACCGGCTGCAGAAGGCCGGCTTCGGCGACGGCAGCCGCATCAGCCTCGGGCACGAGTACGAGCTCAAGCCCAGCGAGGACAGCTCGCACGGACGCATCTCGACCCTGCTGGCGGCCCGGCCCCCGCTGAAGGTCCTCGACCTCGGGTGCTCGAGCGGCCTGCTGGCCGAGCGGCTCCAGGGGATGGGCCACCACGTGGTGGGGGTCGACGTCCACGAGTTCCCCGAGGTGGCCGGGCGCACGAGCGCCTTCCACCGGGCCGACCTCAACCAGGGCATCCCCCCGGAGGTCGGCACCGGCTTCGACCTCGTCGTCGCCGCCGACGTCCTCGAGCACCTGGCCCGGCCCGAGGAGCTGCTGGCCGACATCCGCCGGGTGCTGTCCCCCGACGGCTCGGCCATCGTCTGCGTGCCCAACCTCGGGCACTGGTATCCGCGGGGCCGGGCCGCCCTCGGCAGGTTCGACTACGACCAGCGGGGGATCCTGGACGCCTCCCACCTCCGCTTCTTCACCCGCCGGAGCATCCGGCGCCTCGTCGAGCGGTGCGGCTTCACCGTGCGGCGGCTGGAGGCGGTGGGCCTGCCCCTCGACGCCCTGGG
>DAHVAJ010000074.1 GCA_027314705.1 Acidimicrobiaceae bacterium | reverse complement strand
CCTGCAGGAGATGTTCAGCTCGTGGGACGAGTCGGAGCGACGGTCCGTGGGGGAGGCCCTGCGTCGCCTCAACGGTTCCCTGGTGGAACGGGTGGCCGTGCTCCGCCGCGCCGCGAGCGCCGCCGGCCGAGGTGCCGGGGACGATTGAGGCGGGGACGGGGGACCGACGGCGGCACCGTCGGGCCACGAGCGCTGTCGTGGTGTCGTGCTTCGAACCCGAGCGGTGGGGCCAGGTCTGCCGTCTGCTGGCAGGCGCCTCGCGCCGAGCAGCCCACCTCGAGATCGCAGATGTTCGGGCCGCCCGGCTCGCCCGACGCCGCCAACGGTTCGATCACGCTGCGGACGTCGAGATGCTGGCGCCGCGTCACCACACTGGTATCGAGCAGGTGTCTCGGCGCCACGCGTCCGCTCGCTCGTCGACGTGAGCACGGGCGAGCACGTCCAACGCCGTCGCCACGCGGTCCTTCCGGCGGCTCGTCGCCCTGCGCAGGGCTCGGCTGACCGTGTCCTTGATGGTGGTCGTACCGGGCTCGGCGCGTACCGAGTCGAGCAGCTCCTCGTCCAGAACCACCAGGTGCTTCGCCACGCCCCCGGTAGCGACGGGTGGTCAATCGGTATCTACGACGGGGCGCAGGGCGCCCGCTCGGGTGGTGGCACGCCGGGGCCTCGGGCACCCGGTGCGCTCCCCATCGACGGTCCGAGCGTTGCTCGGGTGCCGACCGGCCGCGACAGGAGAGACTGTTCGAGAGCGGGTGACGGGAATCGAACCCGCGTGACCTGCTTGGAAGGCAGGGACTCTACCATTGAGCTACACCCGCGACCTGGGCGACCGGCCGGTGCGGCACGTCGCCCGGGGCCGGCGGCGCTGCGGCCGTGCCCGGAGAATCTACCAGTGGGCCACCGGGGTGCCGCTGCCGTCAGGGCCCGGGCGGCGACCAGAGGGGCTCGTCGACGGTGAAGCCGACCGGTGCCCCCCAGCGGTTCCGGAAGGCCACCTGGTGGACGGGCCGTCGCGGGGCCACCCCCCAGCGGCCGGTCGGGTAGCCGAAGCTCACGCAGCAGGCCATGACCCACTGCTCGTCGGTGGGGACACCCAGGATCTCGAACGTCTCGTCAGGATGCCAGGCACCGAGCACCGACGTCATCGAGCTCCCCACGCCGTGGGCCCGGGCGGCCAGCTGGGCGCTCCACACGGCCGGGTAGATGGATCCCCCGGACGGGTCGGCCCGGACGAAGGCGAACAGAAAGAGCGGCACCTCGGCGAAGTGGTCGGCCAGCCACTGGGCCGACGCCTGGACCTTGCGCCACTGGACGTGTTCGGGGTCGTCGGGCGCGGCGTCGGCCGCGGCGACGCGCTCCGCGTAGACCGTCCGCCACAGCTCGTCGATGGCGTGCCGGTAGAGCGGGGCGAGGCGGCCGATGACGTCGGGGTCGTCGACGAGGAGGAAGCGCCAGCCCTGGGTGTTGCCGCCCGACGGGGCCCGGATGGCGGCATCGAGGATCCGGGCCTGGACGTCGAGGGGGACGGGATCGGGACGGACGCGGCGCATCGCCCGCGTCGTGTACAGGGCCTCCTCGACCTCCATGCGGCCTCCCTTCACGCACCCGCCACCGGACCGGCGGGGGTGGCGCCACCGTAGCCCCGTCGACCCCGAGCGGGGACGGTCCCGAGGGGGGCGGACGCTCGGGCGGGACGTCCGCCGGTGGTAGGAACGGGGCGTGCACGACGCCGACGCCGACGGCCTCCTCGACCTCCGGGTCGGCGCCGTCGCCGCCGGTGGCGGCTGCGTGGCCCGGGCCCCCGACGGCCGGGTCGTCTTCGTGCGCCACACCCTGCCCGGCGAGCGGGTGCGCGCCCGGGTGACGTCCGAGGCCCGCTCGTTCCTCCGGGCCGACGCCGTCGAGGTGCTCGAGCCGTCCCCCGACCGCGTCCCGCCGGCCTGCCCCCTGGCCGGCGCGGGCGGCTGCGGCGGGTGCGACCTCCAGCACGTGGCCCTGCCGGCCCAGCGCCGCTGGAAGGAGGCCCTCGTCGCCGGGCAGCTCGTCCGCCTCGCCGGCCTCGACCGACCGGTGACCGTGGAGGAGGTCCCCGGGGCGCCCGCCGGCCTGGCCTGGCGGACCCGGGTCACCTTCGCCGTCGACACCGACGGTCGGCTGGGGCTCCACCGACACCGCTCCCACGAGGTCGTGCCCGTCGTCCGCTGCCCGATCGCCACCGACGCCGTGAACGCCGTGGCCGCCGCCCCGGTCGACTGGCGGGGGACCGGTACGGTCGAGGTGGTGGCGCCGCCGGGCGCGCCACGGCCGGTCGTCGTCCTCGCCGGACGCGGGCCGACGCCCCGCCCGCCGGCCGGCCTCGACGTCGGAGTCGTCGCCCGGGGTCGGACCCTGCGCCGGCCCGGCAGTGTGACGGTGGACGTCCTCGGCCTCCCGTTCACCGTGCAGGCCGGCGTCTTCTGGCAGGTCCACCCGAGCGCCGGCGCCGTGCTCACCCGGGCCGTGCTCGACGGCACCGGCGTGCGGGCCGGGGAGCGGGCGGCCGACCTCTACGCCGGGGCCGGTCTGTTCACGGCCGCCCTGGCCCGAGCGGTGGGTCCGGACGGATCGGTGGTGGCCGTGGAGCGGAGCGGCGCGGCCGTGGCCGACCTCTTGGGGAACACGGCGGCGTGGCCGAACGTCGAGGTGGTGCGGGCCGGCGTGGGCCCCGGGCTCGTGGCCGAGCGGTTGCGCCGAGCGGACGTGGTCGTGCTCGACCCGGCCCGGCCCGGCGCCGGGACGGCGGTGATGGCCGCCCTGGTCGGTCTCGACCGGCCGCCGCGGTGCGTCGCCTACGTGGCCTGTGAGCCGGCGCCGTTCGCCCGCGACCTGCGGGTGGCGCTCGACGCCGGCTGGGAGCTGGCATCGCTGCGGGCGTTCGACCTCTTCCCCATGACCGAACACGTCGAGCTCGTGGGCATCCTCCGTCCTCCGCCGGCGCCGGGGCCCTGAGGTCGGGCGCTCGCCGCGCCGGTGTCGCCCGAGCGGAGCGGTAGGCGGGGTGGACCGCCCGGGACGGCCACGGGCCCCGGGGGCCCGCCGATCCGACCGGCTACGGTGGCCGCGTGCCCACCTTCCTCGACAAGTCGGCGACCGTCGCCCTCCTGCACCGGGTCTTCGCCGCGCTGGGCGATCTCTGCCGGGGGCTGACCGACGAGCAGTGGGCCACGCCGACCTGCCTGCCCGGATGGACCGTCCAGGACGTGCTCAGCCACGTCGTGGGGGTCGAGTCGGGCCTCCTCGGCGAACCGATGCCCGAGGTCGACGTCTCCCACCTGACCCACCTGCGCAATCCCATCGCCGAGGCCAACGAGCACTGGGTCGAACGCCTGCGCGGCTCGAGCGGCGTCGAGGTGCTCGAGCGCTTCGCCGAGGTCACCGGCCGCCGCCTGGCCCTCCTCGATGCCCTTTCCCAGGAGGAGTTCGACGCGCCGTCGTGGACGCCGGCCGGCCGGGACGAGACCTACGGGCGGTTCATGCGGATCCGCCACTACGACACCTACCTGCACGAGCACGACATCCGTGCCGCCCTGGGGCTGCCCCCGCGGGAGGATCCCGACGAGGTGGCCTCGGCCCTCGACGAGGTGGCCACCGGCCTCGGCTACATCGTGGGCCGCCGGGCCGCCCTCCCCGACGGGACGCGGGTCCGCCTCGAGCTGACCGGGCCGGGGGCCCGGACGTTCCTGGTGGCCGTGGACGGGCGGGCCGCGGTGGTCGAGTCCCTGGCCGGGCCGCCGACCGTCGGGCTCACCCTGCCGACCTCCCTGTTCCTCCGTCTCACCGGCGGCCGCGCCGACCCGGGCGTCGACCCCGACCGGGAGGTGGTCGTGACCGGCGACGACGAACTGGGCCGCCGGCTCGTGGCCCACCTGGCCTTCACGATCTGAGCGGCGGGCCGTCGCCGGCCCCCGTGGCGCCCCCCAGCGCGGCCAGCGCCTCGCCGTCGAGGCGGTACCCGGTCCACTCGTCGAGGGCCGACGCCCCGAGCGAGCGGTAGAAGTCCAGGGCCGGCTGGTTCCAGTCGAGCACCTGCCACTCCAGGCGGGTGTAGCCCCGCGCCACCGTCAGCCGGGCCAGCTCCGCGACCAGGGCGAGCCCGAGCCCGTGCCCGCGCGCCTCGGGGCGGACGAAGAGGTCCTCGAGGTGGATGCCGGTGCGGCCCGTCCAGGTCGAGTAGGTGAGGTACCAGATGGCCATGCCCTGCACCCGGCCGCCCTCCTCGGCCACGTGGGCGAAGACGGTCGGCTCCGGGGCGAAGAGGGCGCCGGCGAGCAGGGCCTCGTCGGTCTCCACGGCGTCGGGGGCCCGCTCGTAGGAGGCGAGCGCTCGCACCAGGTCGAGGAGGACCGGAACGTCGGCAGGGTCGGCGGGCCGGACGCTCACGGGACCAGGAGGACCCGGCCGAATGCCTGCCGGCTCTCGATGTAGGCGTGGGCCTCCCCGGCCCGCTCCAGCGGGAAGCGCCGGTCGATGACGACCCGGAGCGTCCCGGCGGCGACGTCCTCGAGGAGGCGGGTGATCACCGCGTGGGCCCGCCGTCCGGAGACCAGCTCGGCCCCGAGGAAGTACCCGACCAGCGTCTGGTTGTTGGGCCGCAGGGTGGCGAGGTCGAGGCGGACCTGACCCTGGCGGCCGGCGTCTCCGACGCTCACGCAGCGGCCCCGGTAGGCCAGGCAGTGGAGGCTCCGCTGGAGGGTCGGGCCGCCCACCCCGTCGATGATGACGTCGGCCCCCCGCCCGCCGGTCAGGCGGCGCACCTCCTCGACGAAGTCCGTGACCGCGGTGTCGATGCCGTCGTCGAGACCGAGCTCGGCCAGCCGGGCCAGCCGCCCGGGGTCCGAGGCCGTGGCCAGCACCGTGGCCCCGGCCCGCTTGGCCAGCTGGATGGCGGCGACGCCCACGCCACCGGCCCCGGCATGGACGAGGGCGGTCTCCCCGGGGGCGAGGCGCCCGAACTCGAAGAGGCAGTCGTGGGCCGTTCCGAAGGCCACCGGGACGCACGCCGCCTCCTCGGTGGCCACCCCGTCGGGGACGGGCCAGCAGAAGGCCCGGGGCACCGCCCGGAGCTCGGCGTGGGAGCCGTCGAGGCCGACGGTCACCACCCGGTCGCCCGGCACGAGGTCGGTGACGCCGGTGCCGACCTCGAGGACGGTGCCGGCGCACTGGTAGCCGACGACGTGAGGTACCCGGGGCGGAGGGTCCCCGCCCCGGGCCAGGGTGTCGCCCCCCTCGATGCTGATCGCCTCGACCCGGACGAGGACGTCGCCGGTCCCCCACGACGGGTCGGGCACGTCCTCGTAGCGGAGGACCTCGGGCCCTCCCGGCTCGTCGTACACCGCTGCCTTCATCGGTCCCCTTCCGGACGGGCCACGACGACCACCCTAGGCAGCCCGCCGAGCCGGCCCCCGCCGAGCCCCCCGGTGCGGACGCCCGCCGGCCTCAAGCCCGGCCCGGAGGGCGCCGATACCGCACTGTGGAACTTCACCCTCGGTCCGGTGGCGCCGGCGGGGAGGCGCCCAGCGCGTCCGTCCCGGCAGCGGACGACCCGGCGCGTCCCAGACCGCGGCCGAAGGTGCTCTCGCCCGTCGTCCTCGCCTACGTGGTCGGCCCGGTGGCCTTCGGCGTGCTGTTGGTCTTCCGGCACTTCGGGCTCGTGCACGACGCACCCGTGTGGGCCTACCTGGTCGCCATCCTCGTGCCGTCCGCGGTCTCGGCCTGCGTCGAGGGATGGCGGGGCGCACCGCCGGGGTCGTTCCGCCGCCACTTCCGGGTGTTCGTCCACGTCCTCGCCGTGACCCTCGTCGTCTACCTCTCGGGGTGGGGGCCGGTGCTCGGGATGGCCTACGCCTTCGTCGCCCTGGAGGAGCTCCAGGAATCGGGGTCCGGGCTCTGGAGGGCCATGCTGGGCTGGAGCCTCCTCAACATCGCCGTCGGACAGTGGTTCGTGTGGGCCGGTTGGGCGCCGTCGTTCCTCACCCGCTCGCAGTCGATGACCGTGGCGGCCCTGGGCGCCTTCGTGCTGGCCATCATCGTCCGCATGGCGGGGGCCACCGGCGCCACCAAGGAGGAGGCCGAGCGTCAACTGGCCCACCAGGCGAGGCACGACGCACTGACCGGCCTGCCCAACCGGGCGTGCTTCTACGAGCGCACCGCACGGGCCCTGGAGCTCGCCGCGGCCCGCCAGACGTTGAGCGCGGTGCTCCTCTTCGACCTCGACCGGTTCAAGGAGATCAACGACACCATGGGTCACCGCTACGGCGACCAGGTCCTCATCGAGGTCGGTCCCCGCGTGCGCTCGGTGCTCCGGGACGGTGACGTCGTCGCCCGCCTGGGCGGCGACGAGTTCTGCGTGCTGGTGACCGGTGTGGGGACGGATCACGATCCGGTGCGGGTCGCCGAGCGGATCATCACCGCCCTCGAGCAGCCCATCCAGATCGAGGGGGCCACGCTCGGCATCGAGGCCAGCTGCGGCATCGCGCTCTTCCCGACCGACGGTCACAACGCAGACCTGCTCCTGCAGCGGGCCGACCTCGCCATGTACGCGGCCAAGTCGTCGGCCCACCACGTCGTGGTCTACTCGGACGACCTCAGCCCCAAGGCGGCGAGCCTCACCCTCCTCGGCGAGCTCCGCAACGCGGTCGGACGGGAGGAGTTCGTCCTCCACTACCAGCCCAAGGCCGACATGACGACCCGCCGGGTGCTGGGCGTCGAGGCGCTCATCCGCTGGCAGCACCCCGAGCGCGGCCTCCTCGGTCCGGACCAGTTCATCCCCGAGGCGGAGCGGAGCGGGGTCATCGAGCCCCTGACCCACTGGGTGCTCGACACCGCCCTCCGGCAGTGCCGGGCCTGGGCCGACGACGCCGTCCGCCAGGGCCGGCCCCCGCTTTCGGTGGCCGTGAACCTCTCGACCCGGAGCCTGCTCGACCTGTCGCTGCCGGAGCAGGTGGGTGCCGTCCTCGACCGCTGGGGCGTGCCGCCGGAGCTCCTCGAGCTCGAGATCACCGAGACCGTCATCATGAGCGATCCCGTCCAGTCGCGCCGGGTGCTCACCGAGCTGGCCCAGATGGGCATCCACCTGGCCATCGACGACTTCGGCACCGGGTACTCGTCGCTGGCCAAGTTGCGCGAGCTGCCCGTCTCCCAGCTCAAGATCGACCGGGAGTTCGTGATGGACATGGGGACCGACGTCGACGACGCCGTCATCGTCCGGTCCGTGGTCGACCTGGCCGGCAACCTCGGCCTCGAGACGGTCGCCGAGGGGGTCGAGGACGAGGAGACCTGGGAGCAGCTCCGTGCCCTCGGGTGCGACTGCGCCCAGGGGTACCTGCTGGCCCGGCCCATGGACGCCGACGCCTTCGACGCGTGGCGCGTCGACCACGACCGACTGCTCGCCGAGCGGGAGCGGGAGGCGAGCGAGCGCGGGGCGAGGCTCGCGGCGACCGCGCCCGGACCGCTCACGGCGGTGCTCCACTGATGACAACCGCGCTTGTCAAGTTGTGGCCGATTGCAACCGATAGTCACGGACATGGACGGACGACCCGCCGCTGACCCTCCCGCCGGCCCGGCGCCGGAGCCGGGGGACACCCTCGATCCGGATCGGGTTGTCCTCGGCCGGGCCCTCCAGGCCCGCGCCGAAGGGGTCGGCCACCTGGTCGACGAGCAGTACACGGACGCCCTGCGCGGCGAAGCCTTCGCCACCTCCCGGCTGGCCACCGAGCTCATCGGGCGCTGGCTGGCCACCGACCAGGCGGCCACGTCGGAGGAGATCACGCTCCTCGCCCGTCAGGGCGAGCAGGCGATCCTCTTCGAGGCCGAGCTGTGCGACGTGGCCAAGGCCTACTTCACCTGGCGCGACGCCTGCTCGGCCGCGTTGGTCGAGGAGGCGGCCCGCCTCGGGTCCCCCGAGGAGCTCGTCGAGACCGCGCTCGCCGTCGTCCGCTTCAGCTGCGACGGCAGCCTGGTGCGGATCATCCGGCAGTTCGACGCCACCCGGCGGGCGCTGCAGGAGCGCCTCCGCGAGGAGCAGGCCACCCTGGCCCATCAGGCCCTCCACGACCAGCTCACCGGCCTGCCCAACCGCACCCTGCTGCTCGACCGGCTCCGCCAGGCCACTCAGGCGGCCGACCGTCGGTCGAGCCGGGCCATCCTCCTCTTCCTCGACCTCGACAACTTCAAGGCCATCAACGACCGATTCGGCCACCCGGCGGGCGACGCCCTGCTCGTCGAGGTGGCCCGGCGTCTGCGGGACCTGGTGCGGGGCTCGGACACCGTGGCCCGGCTCGGGGGCGACGAGTTCGTCGTGCTCGCCGACGACCTCGGCGACCCGGAGGCCGCCTCCCGCGCGCTGGCCGAGCGCATCCACCGCGCCCTGCGCCCCCCGGTGGTCGTGGGGGACCGCGAGCTGCACACCTCGGTCAGTATCGGGTTCACCCAGGTGGCACCGTTCGCCGATCCCGAGGTCTGCCTGTCCCGGGCCGACGCCGCCATGTTCCACGCCAAGCGGGGCGGTCCGGCGCGCCACGAGGGCTACACCGAGGACATCGGACAGGCCAGCCGCCGCCAGAGCCAGCTGGCCGACGAACTCCGGGTGGCCCACGGGCTCGGTCAACTGTCCGTCCACTACCAGCCCCTCTTCCAGCTCGGTGGTGAGCTCTCGGGCATGGAGGCACTGCTGCGGTGGTGCCACCCCGAGCTCGGCAACGTCCGGCCCGACGAGTTCATCCCCCTGCTCGAGCAGAGCCGGGAGATCGTGGTGGTCGGGCGCTGGGTCCTGCTCGAGGCGGCCCGCCAGTGCCGCGTCTGGCAGGACGAGGGACGCTCCGGTCTCACCATGTCGGTCAACGTCTCGGCCGTGCAACTGCAGGACCCGGACTTCGTCCGCGACGTCGAGACCGCGTTGCGCGAGTCGGACCTCGAGCCCGGCTACCTCGTCCTCGAGGTGACCGAGACCGCCCTGGTGCTCGACATCGCCCGGATCGGTGCGACCATGCAGCAGGTGCGGGACCTCGGGGTGCACTTCGCCCTCGATGACTTCGGCACCGGCTACTCGTCGCTCCTCTATCTGCGGGGTCTCCCCATCGACCGGCTCAAGGTCGACCGGAGCTTCGTCTCCGGGCTCGGCTCCGCCGGCCAGGACCCGACCATCGTCTCGACGGTGGTGGAGCTGGCCCACCGGCTCGGCCTGCGGGTGGTGGCCGAGGGGGTGGAGACCCAGGCCGAGCTGGACGCCGTCGAGGCCATGGGCTGCGACGAGGCCCAGGGATTCCTGCTCGGGCGGCCGGGGCCGGCCAGCAGCCACACCTTCGACGCCCAGAGCGGCGTCCTCACCCGTTCCTGACGGCCCGTCCCCCGGGGTGGCGGTCCCGCGGGCTGAGGCGCCGGAAGGTGCCGCGTTGGGCCCGGTGGAGCTTCGGGAACTCGGCGAAGAGCTCGTCGTAGACGGCGCGGTTGGCCGGGTCGGGCCGGTGGGTGGCCGCCACCGGGACCAGCCGGGCGAGCTCCGAGGGGGCCACGGCGTCGAGGGCCAGCCCGGCGAGGAGCCCCGCCCCACGGAGGTTGGCCAGCCACGGCTCGGCCACCTGGAGGATCTCGCGGTCGAGGACGTCGGCGAAGATGGCACACCACAGCGCCGAACGCGCCCCGCCCCCGATGGCCCGGTAGGGGCCGAGGCGGCGTCCCGCGAACCGCTCGACGGCACCGGCCAGCCACCGCGAGTTGAGGGCCACGCCCTCCAGGACGGACCGCACCAGCTCCGCCCGGGTGGTGCGGAGCGTCAGATTGTGGAAGCCACCCCGGGCGGCCAGGTCGTCGACGGGTGAGCGCTCACCGGCCAGCCAGGGAGTGAACAGCAGGCGGCCGCTGCCCGGCGCGGCCGTGGCCGCCAGGTCCAACAGCTCGTCGTAGCCGGGAGGCGTTCGGTCGTCGCCGGTTCCCAGGCACTGGCGGAGCCACTCGAGGGCCCGGCCGGCCGACTCCTGGTTGTCGGCCACCAGGGGCTGGCCGGGGAGGAGGCCCGGGACCGTGGCCAGTTGGTGGAGGGCGTCGGTCTTCTTCCTCGGGACCGCGCAGCTGATCCAGCTCGTGGTGGAGAGGGCGACGTGAGGCTCGAAGGGCAGGACGGCGCCCGAGCCGACGGCGGCCGAGTGGAGGTCCGGGGTCCCGGCCACCACGACCACGCCCTCGGGCAGGCCCAGGTCGGCGGCGACCGCCGGGAGCACCGTGCCGACCAGGCCCGCCGTCGGGACCAGCGGCGGGAGCTTTCCCGCGGGCACGCCGGCGGCGCGCACCAGGACCGGGTCGTAGGCCAGGACGTCGGGCCGGCGGTTGTCGGTCAGCCAGGCACCGGCCATCGAGGCGGGCGAGGCCGTGGCCACGCCGGTGAAGCGCATGGTCAGGTAGTCGGCCGGCTCGAGGTACCAGCGGGCGGCCCGGGCCACGGCGGGCTCGTCGTGCTCGAGGTGGAGCATGTGGCCGACCGGGTCGGCCCCGGCGGTCGAGGGCGCGCCGCCGCTGTGCCGGATCCACCGGGCGGCCGCCACCGGCGCGTACCCGGCCACCGGGCCTCCCACCGCCCGCCGGGTGTGCGGTCCGCCCCGGGTGTCCGACCAGAGCTGGCACCGACCGACGGGGGTCCCGCTGCCGTCGACCGGCACCGTGGAGGCCCACTGGGCGGTGCAGGAGACGGCCACGACGCGCCCGGCCGGCACCGCCCCGGAGGCCAGGGCCCGGCGGGCGGCTCCCGCGACCAGCTCCCACCAGAGCGCCGCGTCCTGGGTGGCCTCGCCGTCGGGCCCCCGCCGGGTGGCCACGGGCAGGTGCTCGCTGGTGGCGATGGCCCCGGTGAGCGAGACGAGCCCGACCTTCGGGCCCCCGGTGCCGAGGTCGACGGCCAGGACCCAGCGGTCGTCGCGGTCGGCGGGGCCGCGGGCGGTCACCGGCGGTGCGGTGCCTCAGGCATCGGCGGGGATGGCCTGCTGCTGGTCGAGCATCTCGGCCATGACGGCCCGGATGAACCCGTCGGCTTCGTCGGTGAGCCCGCCGGCCACCCCCCCGTAGATGGCGCCCGACCGCGGCGTCTGGTCGGCGTGGGCCCGGGCGTAGGCCACGGCGTCGTCGAGATCGGCAGTGAAGCGCTCGACCACCTGCGGCTGGGTCTGGGGGCGGGTGACGGCCATGTGGAGGGCGTTGGGGTACTGCTGGCCGTTGAAGCGCCAGCCGAGCTCGCGCAGGCGATCGTTCACGTGGTAGACGTCGAAGGCGTCCGAGGTGAAGCTGAACAGGAAGGTGGGCCGCCCCAGGATGCGCAGCTCCGGGTGCGAGCGGACGGCCGCCTGCATGGCCGCCGAGGTGTCGAAGATGCGCCGGGCGTACTCGCGGTAGCCCTGACGACCGAGCTGGACCATCGACGCCCAGGTGGCAGCCAGCAGGCCACCCGAGCGCGACCCGTCCATTCCCGGGGAGCAGTACTTGCCCCCGCTCCACCCGGTGTTGAAGAAGTACTGGGCGTTGCGCAGTCCCTTGTCCCGGAAGACCACCACCGAGGTGCCCTTCAGGGCGTACCCGTACTTGTGGGTGTCGGCCGAGATGGAGGTGACCCCGGGCAGCCGGAAGTCGAACACGGGCACGTCCCACCCCAGCTCCTGGCCGAAGGGGAGGATCCAGCCACCGAGGCAGCCGTCGACGTGGAGGCCGACGCCGCGCGCCAGGGCGAGGTCCGAGAGCTGGTCGATGGGGTCGACCGTGCCGTAGCCGTAGTTGCAGGCCGACCCCACGAGCGCCACCGTGTCGGCGTCGATGGCCCCGGCCACCCAGTCGGTGTCCACCGCGGTGGTCTCCGGATCGACCGGGGCCACCTTCACGTCGATGCCGAAGAGGTGGCCGGCCTTGTCGAAGGCGGGGTGGGCCGTCTCGGGCTTGATGATGTTGGGGCGCCGGACGCCGCGGGTGGTGGCCGCGTGGTCCCGGTAGGCGAGGAGGGCGTGGGCGATGCTGCCGGTCCCGCCCGAGGTCACGAGCCCGGCCGGCTCGCCGCCCGACACCGCCTCACCGTGGAGCAGGTCCAGGGTCATGGCGATGATCTCGGCCTCGAACCGGGTCGCGCTCGGACACATGTCCCGCTGGAGGACGTTCACGTGGGCGAACAGGCCGAACACCTCGGTGAGGAAGGCGTAGTGGTCATGGTCGCCGCAGTACATGGTGCCCGAACACGTCCCCGACTCCCACGAGCGGTCCTCCTCGGCGGCCATCGAGCGCAGCGTCTCGAGCAGCTCGCCCCGGGAGGTGCCTCGCTCCGGCAGGGTGCGGTGGACGGGCAGCCGGTCGGTGTAGGGGAACGGGCTCATCGGTCGACTCCTTGGTCGGGAGGAGCCCGGTGGGCCCCGCGCCCGCACGGTACACGTCCCGCGCGCGCCCGGTCGGCGCAGGTGCCGACCGGGCCCCGGCGCCCGGTCGGGGAGCCATCGACCCAGGTGAGGACGGTACGCGTTCAACATCGGGCCGCCACCTGCCGATAGCTGGACATGGGAACGAACGGGGGTCGTCCCGTCCTGGAGGACGGTCTGCTCTCGCCCGGACTGGTGGGGAAGCTGGCCGCGGGCGTGTGGATGGTCTCGAGCCTCCTCGTCATGGGCACCCAGCTCATCGAGCCCGGGGGCGCCTCGCGTTCGGTCATCCTGGGGGCCGGTGCCGTCACCCTGGGCAGCGGCCTGGTGCTGTGGAAGGTCCCGTGGGAGCGCTTCAGCCGACAGGCCATCCTGTGGCTCGTGCCCGGGGCCTTCGCCACCATCGGCATCGACTACCTCCTGGCCGGGCGGAACGGCTTCCTCTACGCCATCACCTACGTGATGGTCTTCGCCCTCCTCGGCATGTGCGAGCCCCGGGGGACGGCGCTCCGCTTCGGGCCGCTGCTGATGGTGGCCTACGTGGTGCCGCTGATCGTCGGCGCGGGCCACGAGGGCTCCCTCGGGCTGGCCTCGGGCCTGTACGTCATCCCGGTCTGCCTGATCGTCGGTGAGGCGGTGGCCTGGGGCATGAGCCTGCTCGCCCGCTCCGAGGCCACCTTGGCCCGGGCCGAGGAGCGCAACACCGTGCTCTTCGAGGAGGCCCCCGTCGGGATGGCCGTGGCCGGGCTCGACGGCACACTGCTCCGGGTCAACCGCTCGTACGCGGCCATCCTCGGCCACGAGCCGGACGATCTCGTCGGCCGGACGCTGCGCGACCTGACCTACCCGGACGACTGGGACGAGAACGGCCACCTCTTCGACCAGCTCCTCCGCGGGGAGATCGATCGCTACAGCCTCGAGAAGCGGTATCTCCACGCCGACGGCCACGGGGTGTGGGTGTCCGTCTCGGCCACCTGCGTACGGGACGACGGGGGAGTCTCGTCGTTCGTCATCGGCCAGATCGAGGACGTCACCGAGCGCCGGACCCTGCGCGAGGAACTGGCCCACGCCGCCGTCCACGACCAGCTCACCGGGCTCCCCAACCGGGCCATGTTCATGGAGCACCTCGAGCGGGCGCTCCTGCGGGCCGAACGCGACCGACGCCACGTGGCCCTCTTCTTCCTCGACCTCGACCGCTTCAAGCACGTCAACGACGGTCTCGGCCACGACGCCGGGGACCGCCTGCTCCAGCGGGTGGCGGCGCGCCTCCAGTCGGCGGTGCGACCCGGTGACCTCCTCGCCCGCTTCGGCGGCGACGAGTTCACCCTGGTGTGCGAGGTGCGCACCGAGGACGAGGCGGTGACCATCGCCGAGCGGCTGAAGGAGTCCCTGGTCCAGCCGGTGGGCGACGCCGACCACGAGCAGTTCGTCTCGGTGAGCATCGGCGTGGCCGTCTCCACCGGCGAGGCCACCCACCCCGGCCTCCTCCTGCGCTGCGCCGACATCGCCATGTACCAGGCCAAGGACGCCGGTCCGGCGCAGATCGCCGTGTACTCGGGCGACGACGAGCTGGCCACGGTGCGGAACCTGCGGACCTCCAACGAGCTCCACCGGGCCATCGAGCGCTCCGAGCTCGTCCTCCACTACCAGCCGTTCGTCGACCTCCGGGACCACTCGCTGGTCGGCGCCGAGGCGCTCGTGCGGTGGCAGCACCCCACCCGGGGGCTCCTTCCGCCGGGCGAATTCGTGGACCTGGCCGAGGAGAACGGCCTCATCGTCCCCCTGGGCACCTGGGTCCTGCGCGAGGCCTGCCGCCAGGGTGCGGCCTGGGCCGCGGCGCGGCCCGGCGGGCGGACCGAGGCGTCGAACGCCTACCTGTCGGTGAACGTCTCCCCCCGGCAGCTGGCCGAGCCGGGGTTCATCGACGAGGTGGCCACCATCCTGGGGGAGACCGGCATGGCGCCGGAGCAGCTCTGGCTGGAGATCACCGAAGGCGCCATCCTGCGCGACCCGGACACGGCGGTGGCCACCCTTCGGGCGCTGCGGTCCCTCGGGGTCCACCTGGCCATCGACGACTTCGGCACCGGGTACTCGTCGCTCGGCTACCTGAAGCAGCTCCCGGTCGAGGTCCTGAAGATCGACCGGGGCTTCGTGGCCAACCTCGAGGGTGACGCCGACGACAAGGCCATCGTGCAGGCCGTCATCGCCCTCGGGAGGTCACTCGGGATCGGGGTCATCGCCGAGGGGATCGAGCGGCCGGCCCAGGCCGCGGAGCTGTTGTCCATGGGGTGCCACCTGGCCCAGGGCTTCCACTACGGCCGGCCCACGCCGGCCGCAGCCATCGGACGGTGCCTGCCCGACAGGGTGGCCGACTGGATCCAGCCGGGCCAGCTCACCGTGGCCTAGCGCCCCACCGGGCCCGAGGCCTCGGTAGCGTGGCCGGGCGGCGCCACCCCCGGCGCTTCGGAGGTGATCCCGTGACCCACGCCGGCGTGGACATGATCCGCTCGTTCCTCGAGGGGTCGAAGGTGGCCTCGGGCTCCATCGACGACCAGCGTCGGGCCATGGCCGAGCTGGCCGCCCACGCGCCGCCGCCCGACGGGGTGGCCGTGGAGCCCGTCGGGCTCGGCGGTCGTCAAGCCGAGCGGCTGGTGCCTGCCGGGGGGCGATCCGACGCGGCCGTGCTCTACCTCCACGGTGGCGGGTACTGCACCGGCACCCTCGACAGCCACCGGCAGCTGGCCGGGCGGATCGCCCTGGCCGCCGGGGTGGTGGTCGTGACCCTCGCCTACCGCCTGGCCCCGGAGCACCCCTTCCCCGCCGCCCTGGACGACGCCACCGCCGCCTACCGGGAGCTCCTCGGGTCCGGACTGGCCCCGGAGCGCTTGGCCGTGGCCGGCGACTCGGCCGGGGGCGGCCTCACCGTGGCCACGCTGCTCGCGCTGCGGGAGGCCGGGACCCCGCTGCCGGCCGCCGCCGTCTGCCTGTCACCGTGGGTCGACCTGACGCAGGAGGCCGACACCTACGTCACCCTGGCGTCGGTCGACCCCATGGTCGACCGGGCCGGGCTCGACGAGATGGCCGCCGCCTACCTGGGTGGTGCCGACGCCCGGACGCCGCTGGCCTCACCGCTGTTCGCCGAGGACCTCTCGGGTCTCCCGCCGATCATGATCGAAGTCGGCACCGACGAGGTCCTGCTCGCTGACGCCACGGCCCTGGCCGACCGGCTCGTCGCCGCCGGCAGCGAGGCCCACCTCACGGTGTGGCCCGAGATGGTCCACGTCTTCCAGGCCTTCCCGGCCCCGCTCGTGCCCGAGGCGGACGAGAGCGTCGCCGCCGTCGGTCGGTTCGTGGCGGCCCACCTGGCGTGAGCGCTCACCCGAGGCTGGCGATGCCGCCGTCCACCGGGATGACGGCGCCCGTGAGGTAGGCGCCGGCCCGGGAGGCGAGGAAGAGGGCCACACCGGCCATGTCGTCGGGACGGCCGATCCGCCGGAGGGGCGTCGACGCGGCGATCTGCTCGCCGAAGGCGTCGAGCGTGGCGGCCATCATCTTCGACTCGAACGGTCCCGGGGCCACCGCATTGACGGTCACGGTGGGGGCCAGCCGCTTGGCCAGGTGCCGGGTGAGGTGGTGCACGGCGGCCTTCGACGCCGAGTACGAGTACGACTCGAGGACCGGTGCGCGGAGGCCGTCGATGGAGCCGATGTTGATGACCCGGGCCGGCTCGTCGGCGGACCCGGCCGCCTGGAGGTGGGGCAGCAGGAACTTGGTGGTGTGGAAGACGCCCTGGACGTTGAGGTTGAGGACGCGGTTCCACGAGGTGGCGTCGTGCTCGGCGAGCGGGGCGCCCCACGTCGCCCCGGCGTTGTTGACCAGGACGTCGACCCGGGGGTGGTCGGCCCCGACGGCCTCGCCGAAGGTCCGTGCCCCTTCCTCCGTGGAGAGGTCGGCGACGAGCCCGGTGCAGCTGCCGAAGGCCGAGAGCTCGGCCACCGCGGCCTCCACCGCGTCGGGCTTGCGCGAGGCGATCACCACGTCGGCCCCACCGGCCACGAAACCGCCGGCGATCATGAAGCCGATGCCGCGGGTCCCGCCGGTGACGACCACCGTCTTGCCGGCGACGGAGAAGAGTCCTTCGGGGGGCGTGGGCGGGCGGGAGGTGCGCATGGGCCGTGACGGTAGCCCAATCCCGCCGGACCGTGGGCGGCTCCCGGGCCGCCCGAGACGCCTGTTGCCGGCAGCGTGCCGTTGGTAGGGTGCCGTCGATGCGGGACGTGGCGTGCACCTGGCGCTGACCGACGAGCAGCGGGCGCTCCAGGCCACCCTGCGCGCCTACTTCGCCGACCTCGTGGCCGAGCACGCCCCCGACGGCGGGCGCCCCGACTACCTGGCCACCATCCGGCGGATGGGCGAGGACGGGTGGCTGGGCCTGGGCTGGCCGGTCGAGTACGGCGGGCAAGGTCGCGGACCCGTCGACCAGATGCTGTTCGTGGAGGAGGCGCACTGGGCCGGGGTGGCCCTCCCGCTCCTCACCCTGACGAGCGTGGGACCGGCCCTCATGCAGCTCGGAACCCCGGAGCAGAAGGAGCGCATCCTGCCCGGGATCCTCCGCGGCGAGCTCCACTTCTCGATCGGGTACACCGAGCCGTCGGCCGGTACCGACCTGGCCTCGCTCCGCACCCGGGCCGAGCGCGACGGCGACGAGTGGGTCATCACCGGCGAGAAGCTCTACACGAGCGCCATCCAGTACGCCGACTACGTCTGGCTGGCCGCCCGGACCGACCCCGAGGCGCCCCGGCACCGGGGTCTGTCGGTCTTCCTCGTTCCCACCGGCACCGACGGCTTCAGCTGGACCCCGTTGCGGACGGTGGCCGGCGAGTTCACGAGCGCCACGTTCTACGACGGGGTCCGGGTCCCGGCGGCCAACCTGGTCGGTGAGGAGAACGGGGGGTGGGCCCTCATCACCAACCAGCTCAATCTGGAGCGGGTGGCCATCAGCCCCGTGTCGGGCATCCTGCGCAGCATCGACGAGGTCCGGTCGTGGGCGGCAGCGGCGTGCCTGGCCGACGGACGGCGGGTGCTCGACCAGGAGTGGGTCCAGGTCCTGCTGGCCCGGCTGTGGGCCCGTGCCGAGTACCTGAAGCTCCTCAACTGGAAGGTGGCCTGGTCCGCCGACAAGGGCCTCCGGCCGGCGGACGCCTCGGCCACCAAGGTCTTCGGGAGCGAGTTCGCCCTCGAGGCCTACCGGAACCTCGGGGAGATCGTGGGCCAGGCCGCCTACCTGGCCGAGGGCGCCCCGGGCGCCGTGCTCGCCGGCCGGCTCGAGCACGAGGCCCGGGCCCAGACCATCTTCACCTTCGGCGGGGGCACCAACGAGATCCAGCGCGACCTGATCGCCTGGCTGGGCCTGGGCCTGCCCCGCGCCCCGCGCTAGGGGTCGGCCGGCCCGGGGGTGGGACGGCCCGGCACCCGGGTGGGCGCCGCCGGACGGGCGCTCTAGGCTGAGGCGGGGCCGCCGGGCCCCGGGGAGGTGCCCCTGCCGTGGACGACGAGCAGATCATCGACCGCATCAACCGGCTGGCCCGGGAGGAGCGACGGCTGGAGGAGGCCCACGTGGGGGAGGGGCTCACCCCGCCCGAGGAGGTCCGCCTGCGCCAGCTCGAGCGCACGCTCGACCAACTGTGGGACCTGCTGCGCCGCCGCCGGGCCCTCCGGTCGAGCGGCCGCAGTCCCGACGACGCCACCCTCCGGACCGGGGACACCGTCGAGGGCTACCTCCAGTAGGCCCCGCAGGGCGAGAAGGCCGGCGCCGGAGGGCACCGGAGGCGGACCCCGGGCTCCGGGCCCGCTGCCGCCCCCCGGTCAGCCGGCCTGCGGAGTGAGGGCACCGGCGGTGGGCAGGCTCAGGTGGACCGAGGAGAAGGTCACCGATCCGCCCAGGCGGGGCGTGGCGTAGGCCACGGTCGTGGCCACCAGCTGGAGCTCGAGGCGCGACGAGGGCGTGGCCGTGTAGGCCACCATCTCGAGCGGGACGGTGGTGGTGTGCCGGGCACCGTTGAGGGTGACCGCCACCGGGGTGACCTGGTTGCCGACCACCAGTCCGGTCGAGGCGTCGACGAGCTGGGCGAAGACCCGCGTGGGCCGGACGCCGGCGGCCACGGTGCCCCGATAGGTGAGCGAGAGGCTCGGGGCGCCGACGACCACCGCCGACCGGCCGGTCGTCAGCGGGATGGTCACGGCCGTGCTGGCCGGCGTGGGGGTGATCGGCGCGACGAGTGATCCGAGGGTCTGGCCCGCCGGGGACGCGGCCAGGGGGCCGGAGCCACCGGTGGCCACCAGGTCCAGCGTGCCCGCCCCCGAGGCGGTGAGCGGGCGACCCGGGGCCACGGGCCAGGCCGGGGCGGTGTAGGTGGTGCCGTTCTGGTCGACGAAGGTGAACCCCGGTCCGGTGGCGACCGAGCGGTCGCGCTGGACCCAGCGCCGCAGCCAGGCCAGCGTGGCCCGCTCGGGTGCCAGGGTGTCGCCGGGCGGGGTGAGGCACACCCCGTGACCGCCGCAGAACCACTGCATGGCCACCGTGGTGCCCGCCGCACGCAGCGCACGGTAGTTGTCGACGCCCTCCTGGAGCGTGAAGAGGGTGTCCACCGTCCCCTGCACGATGAGCGTGGGCACGTGGATGTGCCCGACCAGCGCACCCGGACCCCGGGCGGCGAACCAGGCGAGGTCGGCCGGTGGGATGGTGCCTCCGGACCGGCCGGCGGCCGCAGCCGCGGTCACCTCGGGGGCGACGTGGTCGGTGGAGGCCAGGTTGGTGAGGATGTTCGACCAACCGATCTTGACGAGCCCGGTCTTGTCCAGGCTGGTGACCAGCGAGTGCCAGGCGATGGTCGGCACGATGGCGTCCACCCGGCAGTCGGTGGCGGCCGTCACCAGCTGGATTCCGCCACCGTAGGAGCCGCCGACCATGCCCATCCGGGGGTCACCGGGGGCGTCGAGCTGCACGCCGGGCAGGGTGGCCACCCAGTCGATGAGCCTGCTCACGTCCCGGGCCTCGTAGGCCGCACTGTCGACCTCGGCCGACCCCCCGGACTGGCCGAAGCCCCGTGGGTCCCAGGTCAGGACGTTGTACCCGGCGGCCAACAGGTCGTGGATGGAGATCTGGCCGAGGATCCCGGGAGCGGTCGGGTCGGTGTCCCCGGGCAGGCTCCATCCCGGCCCCATGAAGACCGTGGGATGGGGCCCGGCGGCCGTTCCCGGGACGTAGCGGGCCAGGGGGAACCAGTGGGCCCGGATCTGGGTGCCGTCGAAGGAGGTCACGTTCCAGTCGGTCGTGGAACCGGCCACCGGCGTGGCCACCACCGGACGGGCGGGGAGGGCCCGGTGGCACGCCGTCGGCCCCGCCGCGCTCGTGGTGGCGGTGCCTCCGGTGGCGGTCGACCCCGGCGAGGACGAACAGGCGGCCAGCCCCGCGCTCAGGGCCAGGAGCACCGAGGCGGTGGCCAGGCGGGTCCGTCGGGCAGGTGGGCGGTCCATCGGCGGAGTGTTGCACCCGGACCGTCCCCCGGCAATCCCGGTTGCGACGGGACGAGGACGGACGTCCACGAGAGGGTGGGGCTGCTCGGTGCCGAGGGCGGGCGTCCCGACCGGGCCGGAGCCCGGTGCACCGACCGGCTCAGCGCGTGAGCGGCGTCCGGGGCTCGTAGGTCCGCTGCAGGCCGAGCACGGGGCGGCGGGCGGACTCGGGACCCGGAGCCGCAGCCGGGCGGTCGTGCGGGTTGGGCCAGCCGATGTTGCGGAGGTCCTGCAGGCGCACGTGGAGCAGGTAGTCGCGTCGTTGACGGAGCTCCTCGACCTCGGCCCGGTCGGTGGTCGACAGGGGGGTGCCGCGCTCGACGAGCGTCTGCATGAGGTGGTGGTAGGCGCGGTCGGCGGCCAGGTAGTTGGTGACCGACCGCTGCAGGGTCTGGCGTACGTCCTCGGGGATACCCGTCACCGGTCTGCCGCCTTTCGTTGGCCACCGCCCCCTCGGGCCAGGGTAGCGGCCGGCCCGGCCGGTCCCGGGGATGGTGGCGGCCCGAGGGGCGCCACCGGTGAGGCGTCCCCCCGGGGGGGAACGCGGACGCAGCCGGGCCGACGCCGGCCCCGGGACCGCGGCCGCCGAGGCTCGACGCCGGCATCGGGACCGGAACCCGCCGGCCGGGTCCGGCACGGCCCGACGTGCCCGAGGAGCCCCTCAGCCGGGGCCCACGACCACCCGACCCCGCAGGCCGCCACGGTCGAGGGCGGCGTAGGCGTCGGCCACCCGCCCCAGCGGGTAGGTCTCGGTGTCCACGGTGAGCCGGCCGGCGTCGGCCAGGGCCAGGACGTCCTCGACATCGGACCGGGACGAGCCCTGGAAGGTGAAGACCTCCCCGTCCCGGGGCAGGCCTCCGTACCACGGGCCGCGGAAGGTGCCCTGCCCCGAGCCCACCAGGCCGAACGCCCCGCCCGGACGGAGGGCTCCGAGCCCGGCGGCGATGGTGGCGTCCACCCCCACGAAGTCGAGCACCACGGCGGCGCCGCCTCCGGTGAGCTCCCGGACCCGGGTGGCCGTGGTGGCGTCCACTCCGTCGAGGGCGTCGGCGGCCCCGAGGGCCAGGGCGACCTCGCGGCGCACCGGGTCGACGTCGACGGCGACGACCCGGGCCGGGGAGAGGAGGGCCAGGAACTGCACGGCGAAGGCGCCCAGCCCACCGGCGCCGATCACGACCGCGGCCGTCCCGGGTCCGAGGTGGGGAAGGGCGCGTCGCACGGCGTGGTAGGAGGTCGCCCCGGCGTCGGTCAGCGGGCCGGCCGCCGCCGGGTCCAGCTGCCGGAGGGCCAGCACGTCCCCGACGTGCTCGACGAGCACGTACTCGGCCAGGCCCCCGTCGCGCCCGTAGCCCCGCCCGACCAGCCCGTGCTCGCAGGCGCTGTCCCTCCCGCGTACGCAGTACCAGCACGTACCGCAGGAAGCAGGCGAGCGCAGGGCGACCGCCGTGCCCTCGGCGAGGCCGACCACCCCGGGCCCGGTGGCGGCCACCCGGCCGCCGACCTCGTGACCCAGGGTGAACGGCATCGACCACCCGAGGGCCTCCCCGATGGCGGCCGGGATCCCCCCCATGGTGAGGTCCGAGTGGCAGAGGCCGTTGCCGGCCACCTTGACGAGGACCTGACCGGGCCCGGGTCGGGGCACGGGCACCTCGACGAGCTCCGGCGCCTGCTCCCACGCCACCAGCCGGTACGCCGCCATCGTGTCGGTCACCGTCGTCCTCCCGGGGTCGGCCCTCCTGCGGCGACCCGGCCGCCGGGGCGGTGCCCGACCGGCACCGGGCTCATCCTAGGAGGGGTCGTCGGACGGGGGTGTCCCGGGCGCCGCCGGCACCTGGCCGGCGGCGGGTGGGCACGACCGACGGTCGGCTCGGTCGGACCGGCGCGCGGGCGGGTCCCCGGACCGCGCGGGTGTCCCGTCGCTCCACCCACCGGCGCGGGGGCAGGTCGGGCAGGGGCGCGCCACCGGCCGCGGACGGCACCGTCCGGGCCGCCCGCCCGACCGTCGGGGGATCGGGCCGCAGCATCGCCCTGGAGGCGTTTGACCAGGACGAGGCGGCAGGGGACGATGCGGACGGCGCACCGGTGGCCGCGCCAGGGGAGGGTGGTCGACCCGAGCCTGCGCCGGGAGGGCCTGCCCCCGACCACGCCGTCCTCCACGGGCCGAACCGCGGCATCCGGGAGGGCGACCCCGTCGAGTGGGTCGCCGTCGTCGACCGCGACGGGCACCCGGGCGCCGCCGGAGCCCGTGCGAGGGTGGCGGAGACGTCCCGCGCCCTCGCTGCAGGACCGCGGACCCGGGCCGACGGAGGGGTGGCGGGGTACGCTCCCGGCAGCCCCCGGTGCCGCCCGGCCCCGGCGGAGGGAGGGAGCCATGGCCACCGTCGAGACCGTCCGCGGGCCCGTCGACACCGCCGCGCTGGGCCGGACCTACATGCACGAGCACGTCTTCGTGCTCACGCCGGACGTGCAGCAGAACTACCCCGACGAGTGGGGCGACGAGGAGGAGCGGGTGGCCGACGCCGTGGCCAAGCTCTCGGCCCTCGCGGCGTCCGGCGTGCGCACCATCGTCGATCCCACGGTGGTCGGGCTCGGGCGCTACGTCCCGCGCATCCAGCGGGTGGCCGAGCAGGTGCCCGGGCTCAACATCGTGGCCGCCACGGGCTGCTACACCTACGGCGACGTCCCCTTCTTCTTCCACTATCGGGACCCGGCCCTGGCCGCGGCCCTCGGTTCGGAGATCCCCGACCCCATGGTGGCCATGTTCGTCGGCGACATCACGGAGGGGATCGCCGGGACCGGGGTGCGGGCCGCCTTCCTCAAGTGCGCCATCGACAGCCCCGGCCTGACGCCGGGGGTCGAGCGGGTGATGCGGGCCGTGGCCAAGGCGCACCTGGCCACCGGGGTGCCCATCACCGTCCACACCCACCCGGAGAGCCGGCAGGGTCTCGTGGTCCAGCGGGTCATGGCCGAGGAAGGCGTGGCCCCGGGGCGGATCGTCCTCGGGCACAGCGGTGACACGGCCGACGTCGACCACCTGTGCGCGCTGGCCGACGCCGGCTTCTGGCTGGGCATGGACCGCTTCGGCATCAATTTGGGCACGACGTTCGAGCAGCGGGCCGACACCGTCGTCGAGCTCTGCCGCCGCGGGTACGCCGGGCGAATGGTGCTCTCCCACGACGCCGCCTGCTACATCGACTGGATCGACCCGGCGATGCTGCCGCTGCTGCCCCAGTGGCACTACCTCCACATCGACCAGGACGTCCTGCCCTACCTCCGCGACCACGGCGTCACCGACGACCAGATCGAGACGATGCTGGTGGCCAACCCGCGCCGGTACTTCGAGGGCGGGTAGGGCCCGCCCGGGGAGACCCCCGCCGGGCCGTCGTCGGCGTCAGCGCGCCCGGTGCGTCAGGTGAAGATGATCTGGCCGCCGGCTGCCAACTCGTAGAACTCGCCGACGGTGATGATGTCCTTCACCTGGTCGACGAGGTCCTCCCTGGTGAGCTCGAAGAGGTCGACGCTGGCCTTGCAGCCGTAGAGGCCGGCGCCGGTGTCGGCGATCATCTCGATGAACTCGGGGATGGGCGGGAAGTCGAGCCGGTCCATCTTGCGCTCGAGGTAGTGGGTCATGACCGAGGACACCCCGGGAAGGCCGCCGGCCAGGGTGGCCAGGTGGAGCCCGGGATTGCCGACGGTGGCCACCTTGATGTGCTCCCACCGCGCCTTGTGCACCACGTCGAGCCCGAAGAAGGTGAAGAAGAGGTTGGCCTCGATCCCCTCGGCCCGGGCGCCGTTGGCCATGATGAGCGCCGGGTAGGCGCCCTCGAAGGAGCCCTTGGAGAGGACGATGGAGACCTTCTCGATGGTGTCGGCCACGGTGTTCCTCCTGTCCGGGCGGGCCCGCCCTCAGATGCAGCCGTGGGGCTTGGGGATGCCGGCGATCTTGGCCGCCACCTTGGCCGGGCCCTTGGGGAAGAGCAGGTAGAGCTGCTTGATCGGCACCCCCGAGGTCTTGCCGAGCACCCGCACGGTCGGCCCGGCCCCCTTCTCCTCGTACTCCCTGCGCATGAACTTGACGACCCGCCAGTGGTCCTCGGTGAGGGCGTCGATCCCCTCGGCCCGGGCGAGCTCGGGGGCCATCTCCTCGGTCCACTGTTCGGGGTCCGCGAAGAAGCCGTCCTCGGTGACGACGACGTCGCGTCCGGCGTAGGTGGCGGTGGGCATGGTCAGCACCTCCTCGGTCCGGTGGCGGTCATACCGTCTCCTCGACGACCTTGCCCCGTGTCGGCATGGGGGCGTGCACCCCGGGCAGATCGCGCCCGGGAAGCAGGCCGTGCCAGTAGACGAACGGGAAGAGCAGCTTGCCGAGGTGGTTGAGGCGGGACTCCTTGAGGAGGGGCAGGCCCACCCGGTCGGGGTAGTGACCCGGGAGCGGCTCGGTGTCGTAGTTGAAGTCGCAGAGCAGCGCCTTGCCGAAGCCGGTCTCGATGAAGCAGTTGGCGTGGCCGTCGAACGAGCCGTCGAGCTCCTGGCCGGCGAGGTACCGCTGCACGTTGCCCGCCAGCACCTCACCCTCGAAATGGGCGACCGAGCCGGCCTTGGACGCCGGTACGTCGGTCGCGTCGCCGAGCGCGAAGACGTTGGGCCGGGCCTTGGACTGGAGGGTGTGGAGGTCGGTCGGCACGAAATTGAGGTCGTCACCGAGGCCCAGGGAGCGCCCGACCCAGGGCTGGCCGCCGTGCAGGGGGATCACGACGGCCAGGTCGAAGGGGAGGTCGCGACCGTCGTAGGAGTGGAGCCGGCCCCCCTCGCCGTCGACCGCGCCGGTGTTGAACTCGGTGACGAGCTCGACGTCCTTCTCCCCGAGGAGCCCGGCCAGGGTGCGGGCGGCCACCGGCGTGGTGAACGCGCCGTCGAGGGGCGTGACGTAGGTGAGCTCGACCTGGTCGCGCCGTCCCCGCTCGCGGAAGAACCAGTCGGCCAGGAAGGTGAACTCGAGCGGCGCCACCGGACACTTGATGGGCAGGTCGACGATGTTCACGACGAGGCGTCCGCCGTCGAAGTGGTCGAGGGCGGTCCGCAGGGCGGCCGCCCCCTCCGGCGTGTAGAAGGTGAACACCCTCTCCATCCACCCTGGCCCGGTCAGTCCCTCGGTCTCCTCGGGCACGAGCGCGGCACCGGTGGCCACGACGAGGACGTCGTAGCCGAGGGTGGTGCCGTCACCCAGGTGCACCGTCTCGGTCTCCAGGTCGACGTGGTCGATGCCCGACGAACGGAAGGCGATGCCCCGGTGGAGCTGCTCGGATCGGGGCCGGACGATGTCGTCGATGGTGGTCAGTCCGAAGGGCACGAAGAGGAGGCCGGGTTGGTACACGTGCCGGTCGTCCCGGTCGACCACCACGATCTCGTAGTCATCCGGATCGAGGGCCTTGCGCAGCCGGTTGGCCCCGAGCGTGCCGCCGGTGCCGCCCCCGAGGATGACGATGCGTCGCATGCCTCAATGGTCGCGGTCCCGGGTGGTCACGCGATAGGGGAGAAGGTCACGTGTGGGCCCGCCGGCCGAACGTCCGCTGCCCGCGTGGTGGCGACCGGGTACCGGCAGCTCGGCGACGACGACGGTGGGTGCTCCTCCGGCCCGCCCTTCGTGGGAGCGGCGCGTCCGACCCCACCGCCTGCCCCCTGACCCTCCCCGCCCGTGACGTGCCGGAGGGGACGTGGTGGTCGATGGCGTCGACCCGCGACGGGCCCGCGTGCTGGATGCCCGACGCGGTCCTGGGCGGACCGGGGTCGGTCGACCCGCGGACCCGAGCGGGCCGCGGCGGAGGCTCAGGGGGCCGGGGCCACCAGTTCGACGGCCGTCCCGTCGGGGTCGCGGAGCTGGAGCGACGGCCGCCGGTCCTCCAGGACCACGCCGGGGTGGGCCATCCCGAGCTCGGTGAGGTGGTCGGCCCAGGCCTCGAGGCTCGCCCCGTCGGGCACGGCGAAGGCCAGGTGGTCGAGGGCCCCGGCCCCGGGGTCCGCACCCACGGCGCCGCCACCGGCGGTCAGGACCACGACGACCCCGGTGCCGGGGTGACGGAGGGTGGCGTAGCCGGCGGTGAGGTCGGCCACCCACGGCTCGAGGCCCAGCGCCCGTCGGTACCACTCGAGGCTGACGGCCAGGTCGTGCACCCGGAGCTGGACGTGGGAGAAGCCGGTCACGGGCGACACCGCCCCGGCGGCGGGGTCAGGGGACACGACCCTCCCCGTCCGGTGGCACGGTCGGCTCGAGCGGGGGAGCGGTGACCATGATGGCGGGGGCCTCGGTGCCCCCGTCGACCTCGAAGACCTTGCCGGTGACCCAAGACGAGGCGTCGGAGACCAGGTAGAGCACGGCGCAGGCGATGTCCTCCGGCTCGCCCGGCCGGCCCATCGGGGTGCCCTCCACGAAGCGGCTGCGGAGCTCGTCGTCGGTCAGGACCACCTCCAGCGAGCGGGTGGCCACCCCCCCGACGTCGATGGCGTTGACCCGTACCCGGGGTGCCAGCTCGGCGGCGATGTTACGGGTGAGCCGGTCGAGGGCGGCCTTGGCCGAGCCGTAGGCGACGAACATGGTCTGGGTCATGCTGGCCGAGCGCGAGGAGATGTTGACGACCGCTCCGCGTCCGACCGTGTCGGCCATCTGGCGGGCGGCCAGCTTGGTCAGGGTGAGCGGGGCGATGACGTTGAAGGCGAACGTGCGGGCCATGAAGCCCTCGCTGGTGTCGAGCGCAGGGCGCGGCATGGCCCCGCCGGCGTTGTTCACCAGGACGTCGAGGCGGCCGAACGTCTCGACCGTGGCGGCCACCAGGTGTCGGCAGGCCTCCTCCGAGGTCACGTCGGTGGGGACGACCAGAGCCCGGCGTCCCAGCGCGCGGATCCGGCCGGCCACCTCCTCGAGGTCGGCTTCGGTGCGGGCGGCCAGCGTCACGTCGGCCCCGGCCTCGGCCAGCCCGAGGGCGATGCCCCGGCCGATGCCCAGTCCGGCGCCGGTGACGACGGCCACGGCGCCGTCGAGACGGAAGCGGTCGAGGATCACCGGCTGACCGCCGCGGGGACGGGGAGGCCGAGGATCCGGGCGGCGTTGTCACGCAGGAAGCGCGGCCAGACCTCGTCCCGCAGCGGGACGTCGGCCAGCTCGGCGAAGATGCGGTCGAGAGAGAGGCCCATCGGGTAGTAGCCGGCGTAGAGGACCTTGTCGGCTCCCCGGGTGTTGGCGAACGCGACGACGGCCGGCGGGTAGTACCTCGGGGCGAAGGCCGAGGTCATGTAGTGCAGGCCCGGCCACTTGAGCATGAGCTTCACGGCCAGCTCCTCCCAGGGCTCGGCGCCGTGGCGCATGACCACGGTCAGCTCCGGGAAGTCGTAGCAGATCTGGTCGAAATGGAGGACGTCCTGGCAGGCCGAGGGCACCCGGGGCCCGGCGACCCCGGCGTTGAGCAGGATGGGCAGGCCGAGGTCGACGCACGTCTGGAAGACGGGGTAGTAGCGGCGGTCCGAGACGGGGACCTGCGGATTGCACCCGGCCGGGAAGGAGCTCACCGCCCGGATCCCCTGCTCGTCGTGGGCCCGGCGGACGGCCCGCACCGCTCCGGTGATGTCGTTGGGGTCGACCTCGAGCACGCCGGCGAACCGGCCGGGGTGCTCGGCCAGGGCCCGGCGTGCCGAGTCGGAGCCCACCCCCACCAGGCCGACGGCGATGCCGTGGCGGTCCATGGCCGCCAGCGTGGTGGCCACCGGGTCGTCGGCTCCCTCGTCGTCGGGGACCTCGTGGAAGAGGTACCCGGCCGGGAAGGTGCGTGCCCGACTGTCCTCGTCCTTCAGCAGCGGGGCCAGGAAGTGGTACTTGGCTTCGGGCCGAGGGTCGGGGAACCCGATCATGCAGTCGATGACGCCGACGTCGGGGGGCAGGGGCATGCGCGCATGGTAGGCCACCGCGGCCCGGACCGGGCGGGACGCGCCGGCCCCCGTGCACCCGGCGATCCCAACCGGACCGGGGCCCCGGTCATACTGCGTGCATGGGGCGTTCCCGCACCACCCCGGGCCGTGCCGCCGCCGCGCCGGCCCCGGCCCGCCGGCGGAGAAGGCGGGCCCCCGTGCTCCTGGTCGTGCTGATCGCCCTGGTCGCCACGGCGGCCGCCGTCGGGCTCGAGGGCGGGTGGCCGGCCGCCGGGGGTGCCCCGTCCGAGGGGCCGCTCGACCCGGCGGCGTTCGCGCCCGGCGCCTGCGTGGCCCTCGCCCCGAGCGCCGGGGACAACCACCGGACGGTCTTCCTCGACGCCGGTCACGGGGGCGTCGACCCCGGTGCCGTCGGCAGCACCGAGGCCGGGACCACCGTGTACGAGGGAACGCTCACCTTGCCGGTCGAGCTCGACGCCGCCGCCCTGCTGCGGGCCCGGGGCTACCGGGTGGTGGTGTCGCGCACCGCAGACACGACGGTGGTGCGCCTGGGCCCCGCCGATCTCTCCGGCGGCGCCCTCAGCCTTCTCGGCGCCCACGACGACGTGGCCGCCCGGGACCGGTGCGCCGATCTGGCCCGGGCCGACGTGCTGGTGGGCATCTACTTCGATGCCGGGGCCGGCCCCCAGGACGCCGGGAGCGTGACCGCCTACGACGCGGTGCGGCCGTTCGCCGCCGCCAACCAGCGGCTGGCCACGCTCGTCCAGCAGGACGTGCTGGAAGCCATGAACGCCCAGGGCTGGGGGATTCCCGACGACGGCGTGGTGACGGACGGCGTCGTCGGCTCCCTCGTCCCGACCTCGTCGGCCAGCCCGATCGCACGGGGGGCGGCCACCTACGGCCACCTCCTCCTCCTCGGCCCGGCGGACCCGGGGTACTTCTCGACCCCGAGCCTCATGCCCGGGGCCGTCGTCGAGCCGCTGTTCGTGACCGATCCCTTCGAGGCCTCGGTGGCCGTGTCGGCCCACGGCCAGCAGGTGATCGCCCGGGGCATCGCCGCCGCCGTCCAGCAGTTCAGCACCCCGGCCCACGGGTGAGGCGCTGCGGAGGGGCGCGGACCCGGCGCACCCCGCAGGCGTCGCCCGTCCGCCGCCGGGGCGTACCGCCCGCGGCCGTGCCGGCTCCGGGCCGGGCCCGGGAATCGGGCCACCGCCGCTGGTCGGGCCGGCGGGAGGCGCGGAAGGCCGTCGTGTCGCACCTGGAGGGACGCAGGCCGTGTTGCGTCCGCCGGCCGGCCACCGACGGCAGGGCCGCCGACCGCGGCGCGGGCACGGTGAACGTGGTCGGCACCGGGTGCGGCGCGGTCGACATGCCCGTCCGCGGAGCGGTGGACACGTAGGCTCTGGACGTGGCGGATGACGATCGAGGACTCCTGGCCGCGGTCGACGGGATGATCCGGGCCAGTGAGGCGCTCCGGGAGACCCTGGCGGAGAACGTGGCGAGCCTCGGGTACTTCGAACAGCGTCTCCGGGAGGGCCGCACGCTGCGAGCGATCCTCGCCGAGACGCCGGGATCGGTCGGCCGGGAGCGGTCCAAGGCCGCCATGGAACGGCTCGACGCGGCGCGCCAGGAGATCCGTCGCGAGCTCATGCGGGCCTGCCTGGCCCAGGGCATGACCCGGGCCGAGATCGCCGAGAACTACGGGTTCAGCCACCAGGTCGTCTCCCGCTACGTGAAACGCGACGGCCGCGAGCCGCCGGCGACCAAGACGGTCGACGCCGAACGTTGGGACCAAAGGCCGTAGCTGTCCGAAGAGGCCGGCGCGACACTGCAGGGTGTGACCGGGACGTGCACGAGCAGGCGCTCCCGCGACGGTGGAGGCGACCGGTGGCGGTGAGCACGGCGGGGCCGGTGGTCGGTGGTGCCCGCCCTGTGGGGCGGGACGAGTCGGGGCACGCCCCGGTCGTCCTGGTGGTCGACGACGATCGGGGCCTCCGAGCCCTCGTGCACGAGATCCTGGGCGCCCGTGGGTTCCGGTCCGTCGAAGTGGACTCGGGGGAGTCGGCCCTGCGGGTGGCGGCCGATCTGCGCCCGGACGTCGTCCTGCTCGACCTCGGGCTGCCGGACCGGGGAGGCCTCGACGTCCTGGTCGACCTGGTCACCATGGGGCCGGGTCCGGTCGTCGTGCTGAGCGGTCGCAGCAGCGCCACCGACCGTGTGGTCGGGCTCGACCTCGGCGCCGACGACTACATCACCAAACCGTTCAGTGCCCGCGAGCTGGTGGCACGCCTCAACGCCGTCCTGCGACGCACGCGGGTGTCGGACCGTCCGGCGCCCCTCCGGTTCGGCGACCTGAGCATCGACGAGGTGGCCCACCGGGTCACGGTGGCCGATCGCCGGGTGGACCTGACGCCCAAGGAGTTCGCCCTCGTCAGCTTCCTGGCCCGGTCTCCCCGTCAGGTGTTCACCCGACCGCAGCTCCTCCGGCAGGTGTGGCATTCGAGCACGGAGTGGCAGCAGGAAGCGACCGTCACCGAGCACCTGCACCGGCTCCGGATGAAGCTCGACGCACACCACCGCGAGCGCTGGATCCAGACCGTGCGCGGCGTCGGATACCGATTCGATCCCGAGGGGGCGTTGACGGCCGTCGGCTGACCTGCGCTCCCGGCCGTGGCCCGAGCGAAGACCTCCCTGGTCGGGCCCCGGGCGGGCCCTGGTCGGGTGCCGGAGCGCCTTGACTCATCTAAGACCTCCGCGTAGCGGGACGTGCCGGGGGCCGTGATCGGGGCCACGCCATCACGATGGAGCTATCGATGAGCGCACGCCGTGCCGTGACCCAGAAGCAGGCACTCGCCTACCGCAACGGGTCCAAGGCGGAGAAGTCGAGGATCCTCGACCAGGTGGTCGAGCTCACCGGCTGGCACCGGGACGACGCCCGGGCCGCCCTGCGCTCGACGGCCACGGTGCGGGTGCCCAGACCGAGGAAGCCCCGCCCCCCGGTCTACGGCCCCGAGCTGGTGGCCGCCCTGGCCGTCGTCTGGACCCTGCTGCGCTGTCCGGCCGGCAATCGCCTGGCCCCGATGCTGCGCCGGGACGTGGAGCGCGACGACCGGACGCCGGCCGAAGCCGAAGCCGAGTACCGTCTCAGATCTCAGCCCGCAGTGACCTGGGGCACCAAACCAACGAATCTCCAGGATTCCCAGGCCGATTCACTCGGAGCCTGACCCTCTAGCCCGGACACCGACCCTGAGGCGAGAATCGTCTCAGAGAGGAGTCCACCATGCCCCGTCCGCACCCGCCGGAGTTCCGTAAGCGCGCCGTCGAGCTCGCCCGGCTGAGAGACAAGCCCATCGC
>DAHVAJ010000070.1 GCA_027314705.1 Acidimicrobiaceae bacterium | reverse complement strand
CCTCGAACTGCTCGACCCGGACGCCCCCGGCGACCGTGACCGGCTCGAGGCCCACGGCTTCCCGACCTGCGCCCTCGCCGTCCTCGCCCTGCGTGTCGACTCCTGGGAGGACGCCGTCCAGGGTTGCGGACGCCTGGTCGGACTGCTGGCGCCCCCCTACTGATCCGGACCGGTCGTCCGCATCCGCGCCCGGAGCCGGCGGAGCGGCGCGGTCACCCGGTAGCGGGCCATGGACCGGATCTGGGCCAGCTCCTGTTCGGCCCGTCGCCGCGAGAGGCGCTCGTCCAGGAGATCGGGGCCCCAGCCGGTCGACGGCAGCGGCTCGAGCTCGGGAAAGGCGGCATGGACGCCCTCGAGCCCGAGGAGCCGGTCGACGAGGGCGTCCAGCTCGGGGGCGGTGCAGCCGGACCGCCCGTCCCCGGTCGAGTCGAGCGCGGGATCGATGACCCCGGCCGCCGCGGCGCGATCCCAGCCGCCCTCCGGGGGGGAGGCACCGAGACCGGTCAACCAGGTGGCGAGGGTCTCGGCCGTGCCCGCCGGATCGGCCAGCAGCCGGTCGTGGGCCACGACCTGCACCGGCAGGCCGGCGACGCCGGCGAGGGCATCGGCCGTCGAGCGTTCCCAGAGGGCCAGGCCCGCCGACTGGGTCGTGCCGTCCCGGTGGACGAGGGAGCGGGCGACGTCCCCGGGCCGGCGCCAGACGAGCACGGCCGCCTGAGGCCGGGAGACGACTCGCCGCCAGTAGGGCAAGAGGTGGCAGAGGCGAGGATCCTTCCAGACGGCGGGCCCGGGGCCGGGGAACACCGTGTCGACTGCGGCACGTGCCTCGGCGTCGAACGCGGTCAGCGCCGGCGAGCCGGACCACCCCGGTGCGAGGGGACCGGGTGCGTCCCACGTGACCCCGGCGGCGGCCAGCAGCCGGTCGTTGAGGGCGATGAGCGAGGTGCTCTCGTAGTGGGTCGGGTTGTCGGGCTGGCCGGTGAGGAGGTCGCTCTCGGGAGGCAGGGCGAGCCCGAGCGCGCCCAGCAGGCCGGTGAGGGCCGAGGTCCCGCTGCGGTGCATGCCCACCACGAAGACGAACGTGTCGCGTGTGCCGGTCATCGGTGTCGAGGCCGGGGCGCCGGACGGCGCCCCTCGGCTCCTCAGAGGGAGCGCAGGACGGCGGCGTCACCCTGGCCACCGCCGCCGCAGAGGCTGACGGCGGCCACGCCGCCGCCCCGCCGCCGCAGCTCGTAGAGGGCGGTGAGGGCCAGACGGGTGCCCGACATGCCGACGGGGTGACCGAGGGCCACGGCCCCGCCGTTGACGTTCACGACGTCCTCGGGGACGCCGAGATCGTCGGTCGAGGCCAGGCTCACGGCGGCGAAGGCCTCGTTGATCTCGAACAGGTCGACGTCGGCCGTGGTGAGACCGGCCTTCTCGAGCGCCACGTTGGTGGCGTGGCTGGGCTGGTGGAGGAGCGAGGGGCTCGGGCCGGCGACCTGGCCGTAGCTCGCGAGCTCACCGAGCGGGGCCACCCCGAGCTGCTCGGCCTTGGCCTTCGACATCACGATGACGGCGGCCCCGCCGTCGGAGATCTGACTGGCGTTGCCGGCCGTGATGGTGCCCTGCTTGTCGAAGGCCGGCCGGAGCTTGCCCAGCGACTCCGCCGTCGTCTCCGGACGCACGCCCTCGTCGGTGTCGACCACCAGTGGGTCGCCCTTGCGCTGGGGGACGCTCACCGGCACGATCTCCTGGGCGAACTTGCCGTCCTTGATGGCCGCTGCGGCCAGCTCGTGGGACCGGGCGCTGAAGGCGTCCTGGCGCTGGCGCGACACGCCGTCGGCGCCGTTGTACCGCTCGGTGCCGAGGCCCATGGCGCACTGATCGAAGGCGCAGAAGAGTCCGTCGTACATCATGGAGTCGACGAGCGTTCCGTCCCCGAGCCGGTAGCCGCCCCGGGCTCCGGGCAGCAGGTAGGGGGCCTGGGTCATCGACTCCATGCCGCCGGCCACCACGATCTCGGCCTCGCCGGCGTTGATCACGAGGTCGGCCAGGTAGATGGCGTTGAGGCCCGAGAGGCAGACCTTGTTGATGGTGGAGGCCGGGACGTCCATGGGGACGCCGGCCTTGCTGGCCGCCTGGCGGGCCGTGATCTGGCCGGCCCCGGCCTGGATGACCTGGCCCATGAAGACGTAGTCGACCAGCTCGGGGGCGATGCCGGCCCGCTCGAGGGCACCGGCGATGGCGAAACCGCCCAGCTCGGCGGCGGAGAAGCCACTCAGGGCTCCCGAGAGCTTGCCGATCGGGGTGCGGGCCCCTGCGACGATGACGGTTCCGGACATGACAACCTCCGCGGCCAGTCGGCCGGATCGGGGGCGTTCCCCTGACGGGCCCGCCACGACAACAGGAGACCATGATACGACCGCCGGTCCGGGGTGACCACAGGGACGGGCTCCCGGGGTCCGCTTTCCCGTCCGGACCCGGGCCGGAGGCCGATCGGCCCAGGTGGCACCCGCCGCGCTCGGGCTATCCTCACCACCCATGCAGGAGATACTCCACGCCATCCTCGCCGGCGCGCCCGGCGACGAGATCGCCGCCCTCCCCGTCCCCGATTCCTACCGGGCCGCCTACGTGCGCCGGGACGACGTGGACATGTTCGAGGGTCTGGCCTCCGAGGAGAAGGACCCCCGCAAGTCGCTCCACGTGGGCGAGGTGGCCACTCCCGAGCTCGCCCCCGACGAGGCCTACATCGCCGTGATGGCGAGTGCCATCAACTTCAACACGGTGTGGACCTCGATCTTCGAACCGCTGCCCACCTTCGGCTTCCTCGACCGCCTGGGCCGGGAGAGCGTGTGGGGCGCCCGCCACGCGCTCGACCACCACGTCGTCGGCTCGGACGCGGCCGCCGTGGTCCTCCAGGTCGGCTCGGCCGTGCGGACGTGGAAGGCGGGGGACAAGGTGACGGTCCACTGCAACTACGTGGACGACCAGAGCCCGTCGGCCCACGACGACTCGATGCTCGCCGACAACCAGCGGATCTGGGGCTTCGAGACCAACTTTGGCGGCCTGGCCGACCTGGCGGTGGTCAAGGCCAACCAGCTCATGCCCAAGCCGACCCACCTGAGCTGGGAGGAGGCGGCCGTCAACGCCCTCTGCAACTCGACCTCGTACCGCATGCTCGTCTCCCACAACGGGGCGCCGGTGACCCAGGGCGACCGGGTGCTCGTCTGGGGTGCCTCGGGCGGCCTCGGCGCCTACGCCGTGCAGTACGTGCTGAACGGGGGGGGCATCCCGGTCGGCGTGGTCTCGTCGCCGGCCAAGGCCGACCTCCTCCACGACCTCGGGGTGGAGGCGGTCATCGACCGCAAGGAGGCCAACTACCGGTTCTGGAAGGACGAATTCCACCAGGACGAGTCGGAGTGGCGCCGGTTGGGCAAGGACATCCGGGCCCTCGTCGGCGACGACGTCGACATCGTCTTCGAGCACCCCGGCCGCCAGACCATGGGCGCCTCGGTGTTCGTGACCAAGCGGGCCGGCACCATCGTGACCTGTGCGGCCACCTCGGGCTACATGATCGAGTACGACAACCGCCACCTGTGGATGAAGCTCAAGACCATCAAAGGCTCGCACTTCGCCAATTACCGTGAGGCCTGGGACGCCAACCAGCTCGTCTGCGAGGGGAAGATCCTTCCTCCGCTGTCGGCCGTCCACACCTTGGCGCACGTCGGCGAAGCCGCCTACCAGGTCCACCGCAACCTGCACGAGGGCAAGATCGGCGTCCTGTGCCTGGCCCCTGAGGAAGGTCTCGGGATCGACGACCGCGAGTTGCGCGAGCGCATCGGCGAGGAGCGCATCACCCTGTTCCGGAGGCACGGCGCATGACCCGTCCCCTGCTCACCGAGATCGACCACGTGGCCATCGCCGTCCCCGACCTCGACGCCGCGGTGACCTACTACGAGGAGACCTTCGGCGCCACGGTCGCCCACCGCGAGCGGATCGACTCCGACGGCGTGGAGGAGGCGCTCTTGAAGGTGGCCGACAGCTACATCCAGCTGCTGACCCCGACGAGCGAGTCCTCGCCGGTGGCCGGGTACCTCGAGAAGAAGGGCCCGGGCATCCACCACGTCGGCTACCGGGTGGTCGACTGCGCCGAGGCCCTCCAGTCGGTGAAGGACCACGGCGGCCAGGTCATCGACCAGGTCCCCCGACCCGGGTCCCGGGGGACGACCGTGGCCTTCGTCCATCCCAGGGGTGCGTTCGGCACGCTCATCGAGCTCGTACAGGAGTAGTGGACCCCCCGATGGACGCCGCCGCTCCGCTGCGTCCGGCGGCGGGTGCAGCGGACGGCGGTGGTCCTCGAGCGGCCCGCCGCGTTCCCGCGCTGCCCGACGCCCCCGCCGGCGAGACCGTCGGTGCGACGCCCGACCCGCCCGCCACCCCCCGGCCGGACCCGGCACGGCCGCGGTCCGTGCCCGACGCCGGCCTTGCTGGTGGCGGCGCCGGAGGGGACGGAGCGGAGGCATCGTCCGCCGACCGGACCGCCGGCACCCGACTTCCGCCCGGGGTGGCGTCCGCCCTGGCCACCTACGTCTACCTCCTCGTCGACCCGGCCGTGGGGCGACCGTTCTATGTCGGGCGCGGCCGCAAGGACCGCTGCTTCCGGCACGTCGAGGCGGCGCGCTCGGGTGGGGACGGCGACCCCCCGGGCGCCTTCCGCGCCCTCGACCACATCCGGGCCGTCGAAGCGGCCGGCCGGACCGTCCGGATCGAGATCCTGCGTCACGGGCTCACCACCAAGCAGGCCGCCCTGGTCGAGGCGGCGACGGTGGACGCCCTCGGCCTGGCCCAGGTCACCAAGGCGGGCACCCAGCGGGCCCCGGCCTCCGCGGTGGTGGCCGGCCTGGCCGAGCGGGCCCGGATCAAGCGCGCCCACCGGATCGTCCTCCTGCGGCCCGGTGGCCCCGGCACCGACACGTCCTACGAGTCGGTCCGGCACGGTTGGCAGATCGGCCGCAGGTGGACCGACCCGGCGTCCCACCGGGCGCCCGGCTGGGCGGCCGTCGTCGTGGGCGACCTGGTCGAGGCCGTGTACCGGATCGAGGCCTGGGAGCCGACCCGGCCGGCCGGGCCCCGGCCCCCGGTCACCGACAGGTTCTCCTTCCGAGGTGACCGCGACCCGGCGCTCGAGGCCCGCTACACCGGCCGCAGCGTGGCCGGCTACCTCGGCCCCTCCGGCCAGAACCCGGTCACCTACGTGTGGTGCGGCCCCCACTGGGTGAACTCGGCCCAGTAGCCGGCGGCCGTCGCCCGGACCCCGAAACCGGCGTCCCGACGCTGACGGGACCCCCCCGGCGCGTCTTGTAGCCTCGGCTCCCATGGACCACACGATGTCCCAACGGCTCGAGGATCTGGCCCAGCGTCGCGAGCAGGCCTTCCATGCCGGCTCCGGGCGCGCCGTCGAGCGACAGCACGCCAAGGGCAAGATGACGGCCCGGGAGCGGATCGACTACCTGCTCGACGACGGCTCCTTCCAGGAGCTCGACATGTTGGCCCGTCACCGGGCCCACGGCATGGGTCTCGAAGAGAACCGGCCCTACACCGACGGCGTCATCACCGGCTTCGGCACCGTGGACGGTCGGAGGGTGTGCGTGTTCAGCCAGGACTTCACCGTCTTCGGCGGCGCCCTCGGCGAGGTCTTCGCCGAGAAGATCCACAAGGTCATGGACCTCGCCTCCAGCATCGGCGTCCCGATGATCGGCCTCAATGACGGTGCCGGCGCCCGCATCCAGGAGGGTGTGGTCTCCCTCCACTCCTACGGGGGCATCTTCCACCGCAACGCCCAGGCCTCCGGCGTCATCCCCCAGATCAGCGTCGTCCTCGGCCCATGTGCCGGCGGCGCCGTCTACAGCCCGGCCATGACCGACTTCATCTTCATGGTCCAGAACTCGAGCCACATGTTCATCACCGGGCCGGACGTGGTCAAGACAGTGACGGGCGAGGACGTCACCCTCGAGGAGCTCGGCGGCGCCATGAGCCACGCCACCAAGTCCGGCGTGGCCACGTTCGTGGCAACCGACGAGAAGGCCTGCCTCGATGACGTCCGGTACCTGCTCTCCTTCCTCCCCTCCAACAACCTGGAGGAGGCGCCACACGCCGCCACCGATGACGACCCCGAACGGCCGACCCCCGAGCTGTCCGAACTCATGCCCACGTCACCCAACCAGCCCTACGACATGAAGAAGGTCATCGAGGCGGTGGTCGACGACGGCGAGTTTTTCGAGGTCCACCACCACTGGGCGATGAACCTGGTCTGCGGCTTCGCCCGCATCGACGGACGGGCCGTCGGCATCGTGGGCAACCAGCCCCAGGTGCTCGCCGGGGTGCTGAACATCGACGCCTCGGAGAAGGGCGCTCGGTTCGTGCGCACCTGCGACGCCTTCAACATCCCCCTCGTCACGTTCGTCGACGTTCCCGGCTTCATGCCGGGAACGGACCAGGAGTACGGCGGCATCATCCGCCACGGGGCCAAGCTCCTCTACGCCTACTGCGAATCGACCGTGCCCCGCGTCCAGATCATCACCCGGAAGGCCTACGGCGGGGCCTACGTGGTCATGAACTCCAAGTCGATCGGGGCCGACCTGGCCTATGCCTGGCCCTCCGCCGAGCTGGCCGTGATGGGACCGGAGGGTGCCGTCGAGATCGTCTACCGGCGCGAGCTGGCCGAAGCCGACGACCCGGCCGGCCGACGCAAGGAGCTCGTGGAGGAGTACACCGAGCGGTACGCCAACCCCTACGCGGCGGCCGAACGGGGGTACGTGGACGACGTCATCGATCCGGCCGACACCCGTCGGGTCCTGGCCAGGAGCCTCGAACTCCTGGAGTCCAAGCGCGAGGACCTGCCCAAGCGCAAGCACGGGAACATGCCGCTGTGAGCCAGGACGAGCCGACCGAACCGGTGGTGCTGGCCGTGCTGGCCGCGGCCGTCGACCAGGTCTGGCCCCGGCCGGCGGTCGTCGTCGCCCGGGACGCGTCCAGGCCGCCGGCCTGGCGGTTCAGCGGGCGCTGGTGGTCGCGCCCGGCCACCGCCCGCCGTGACCGGCCGTGGTCCGGGGGCTGAACGGCCCACCGGGAGCCCACCCACCGGCGGCCGACGGGCCCGAACTCGTCCGGCACGCCGGCACGCCCGGCCGGGGCCGCCGCCGGGTGAAGGGCGACCGGGGTGCGGACCACGGCCCCCCGGGGCGGGGCTACCCCACGGCCGCCGACCGGTGTTGCTCGACGAGGTCGATCATGTCCTCCATCATCTGGCCGATGGCGAAGTCCTTCGGCGTGTAGACGCGGGCCACCCCGGCGGCCAGGAGGGCGGGCTCGTCCTCGGGCGGGATGATCCCGCCCACGACGACCGGGGCGTCGACCGCCGCGGCCCGCAGCCGGGCCACGACGTCGGGCACCAGCTCGAGGTGGCTGCCGGAGAGGATGGAGATGCCCACCACGTCGACGTCCTCGTCCCGGGCGGCCGCCGCGATCTCGGCAGGGGCGAGCCGGATGCCCTGGTAGACGACCTCGAAGCCCGCGTCCCGGGCGGCCACGGCGATCTGCTCTGCCCCGTTCGAGTGGCCGTCGAGGCCGGGCTTGGCCACGAGCAGGCGGGGCGGTCCCCCGGCCCGCTCGGCGAGGGCCCGGGAGCGGGCCAGGACGTGGCTGAACTCGGCGCCCCGCTGGCCCACGCCGCCGCGGACCCCGGTCGGCGCCCGGTACTCGCCGAAGACCTGGCGCAGGGCTGCGGCCCACTCGCCCGTCGTGCCGCCGGCGTGGGCCAGGGCGATGGTGGCGGCCATCACGTTCTCGGTGCCCTCGGCCGCCCGACGGAGGTCGTCGAGGGCCCGCCGCACCGCGGCCCGGTCCCTCCCGGCCCGCCAGGACTCGACGTCGGCTCGAAGCTGGGTCTCGACCGCCGGATCCACCCGGAGGATGGCGCCGCCCTCGCCGCCCGAGGTGGCGAGGGGCGACTCCGCCGTCTCGGTGAAGCAGTTGACCCCGACCACCTGGAGCTCGCCCGTCTCGATGCGGCGGACCCGTTCGGCCTGGCTGCGCACCAGGCGGGCCTTCAGCTCGTCGATGGCCTCGAAGGCCCCGCCCAGGGCGAGCACGTCCTGGAGCTCGGCCCACGCCGCGTCGGCCAGTTCGCCCGTCTTCTTCTCGATGACCACGCTCCCGTCGAAGATGTCGCCGTACTCGAGGAGGTCCGACTCGAAGGCCAGGATCTGCTGGATGCGCAGCGACCACTGCTGGTCCCACGGCCGGGGGAGTCCGAGCGCCTCGTTCCAGGCCGGGAGCTGGAGGGCCCGGGCCCGGGCGTCCTTCGACAGCGTGACCCCGAGGGCCTCGAGGACGATGCGGGGCACGTTGTTCTCCGGCTGGGCCTCGGTGAGGCCGAGCGAGTTCACCTGGACGCCGTAGCGCATGCGTCGGAGTTTGGGGTCGGCGACGCCGTAGCGCTCGGCGCACACCCGGTCCCACAGCGCCGTGAAGGCCCGCATCTTGCAGGTCTCCTCCACGAACCGCACGCCGGCGTTGACGAAGAAGGAGATGCGCCCGACCACGGCCGGGAACTCCTCGTCCGGGATCTGGCCGGAGTCACGCACCGCGTCGAGCACGCCGACGGCCGTGGCCAGCGCGTAGGCCACCTCCTGGTGGGGGGTGGCCCCGGCCTCCTGGAGGTGGTAGCTGCAGACGTTGATCGGGTTCCACTTGGGGACGTGGCGGACCGTGTAGGCGATGGTGTCGACGGTCAGCCGGCGGCTCGGCAGCGGCGGGAAGATGAAGGTGCCCCGGGACAGGTACTCCTTCACGATGTCGTTCTGGGTGGTCCCCTGGAGGACACGCGGGTCGACGCCGCGGTCCTCGGCGTTGGCGATGTAGAGGCCGAGGAGCCACGCCGCGGTGGCGTTGATGGTCATCGACGTGTTCATCGACTCGACGGGGATCTGGTCGAGCAGCTCGGCCATGTGGCCGAGGTGGGCGACGGGCACCCCCACCTTGCCGACCTCGCCGGCCGCCTCCGGGGCGTCGGGGTCGTAGCCGAGCTGGGTGGGCAGGTCGAAGGCGATCGAGAGGCCGGTCTGACCCTTGGCCAGGTTGGTGCGGTACAGCTCGTTGGAGGCTTGGGCCGTCGAGTGGCCCGAGTAGGTCCGCATGACCCAGGGACGGTCGCGGGCCGGGACCTCCCGGGGGTTTCCGTCGCTTCCTCGTGCCTGCGCGCCGTCGCTCATCGCTCCATTGTGGCCGGTGGCGCCGGGCGAGTACACCGTGGGGCCCGCGGCCGGGTCCGCAGGCTACTTCCTGGCGTGGTAGTCGAAGAAGCCCTGGCCCGACTTGCGTCCGAGCTGCTCGGCCACCACCATCCGGCGCAGCAGGGGAACGGCGGCGTAATTCGGGTCGCGGAACTCCGCGTAGAGGGCGTCGAGGATGGCGAGCGAGGTGTCCAGGCCCACCAGGTCGAGCAGGGCGAAGGGCCCCATCGGGAACCCGCAGCCGCCCTTCATGGCCGTGTCGATGTCGTCGAGGGAGGCCACCCCCTGCTCGTAGAGGCGCACCGCGTTGTTGAGGTACGGGAAGAGCAGCGCGTTGACGATGAAGCCGGCCTGGTCCTTCACCTCGACCGGGCTCTTGCCGCACGTCTCGGCGAAGTCCCGGGCCGCAGCCAGGGTCTCGTCCGAGACCGTGAGCGGGCGGACCAGCTCGACGAGCGACATGACCGGGGCGGGGTTGAAGAAGTGGATGCCGCAGACCCGGTCCGGCCGGCCCGTCTGCATGGCCAGTTCGATGACCGGCAGCGTCGACGTGTTGGTGGCCAGGATGGCGTGGTCGTCGGTGATGCGGTCGAGCTCGTTGAAGAGCTCCTTCTTCACGGCCAGGTCCTCGACGACCGACTCGATGACGAGGTCCACCCCCTTCAGGGCGCCGAGGTCGGAGGTGCCGGTGACCCGGCCCAGGGCCTGGTCCCGCTCCTCGGGCGTCCGCTTGCCCTTGTCGACCTGGCGGTCGAGGGACTTCTCGAGGGCGGCCAGGGTGGCGTCCGCCGTGGTCTGGCTCCGTGACCGGAGGACCACCTCGAAGCCGGCGGTGGCCGCCGTCTCGGCGATGCCCGAGCCCATGATCCCCGAGCCGACGATTCCCACGCGTGCGATCGACATGAGGGACCATGCTAGCGGCGTGGGCGCACGGACGGCGAGGTCGCTCCTCTTGCCCCGACCGCGGCAGACCGCCACCATGGGGGCATGAACGACGGCGCCCCACCGACCGTGTCCGCAACCGGCCCCACTCCCGAGGAATCGCCCGGTGGGTCGCACCGGGGCGGGCCCGGCCGGCCCCGGGCCGGGCTTCGCCGGCGCGCCCTCTACGACCGTCGGCTGCAGCGGGGCCGCGAGCGTTGGTCCGTGCCGGGCCGCCTCCTCGCCGCCCTGGTCTCCCATCCGGGGCTCGTCGCCGCGGTGGGTACCCGCAAGGGCCCCGTCGTCAGAGACGGGCGTGTCCTCCATCCCGGGGTCCAGGCCCTGCTGGAGCTCACCGACCTCCTGGACCGGTCGACCGGAGGAGCGTCGGCCGCCGATCCGGTGGCCAACCGCGCCGCCTTCGTGCAGACGGCCAGGTGGGCCATGCCGTCGCGCACCGACGTGCACGCCGTGGGGCGGCGCATCCCCGGCCCCGAGGGCGGACCGGACCTGCCGGTGCGCGTCTACCGCCGGTTCGGGGTCGGGGTCGGCCGCGACGCCGGCCGACCGTCGGCCATCGTCTACTTCCACGGCGGCGGGTGGGTCGTGGGCGACCTCGACTCCCACGACGGCAGCTGCCGCCTGCTGGCCGCCACCACGGGGTGCGTGGTGGTGGCGGTGGACTACCGTCTCGCCCCCGAGCATCCCTACCCGGCCGCGGTCGAGGACTGCCTGGCCGCCTACGCCTGGGTGCATCGCCACCATGCCGAGCTCGGATGCGCCCCCGGGCGGGTGGGGGTCATGGGGGACAGCGCCGGCGGCAACCTGGCCGCCGTGGTCGCCCTCGAGACGAGGCCCGGCCGACCCGCGGCCGCCGAAGACGTGCCGCCACCGGTGGCCCAGGGCCTCGTCTACCCCACCGTCGACGCCCGCCTGGCCACCGAGTCCGTCCGGACCTTCGCCGACGGGTTCTTCCTGACCCGGGAGGGGATGGAGACCTTCCGGAACCTCTACCTGCCGGACGCCTCCCTCCGGGAGGAGCCCCGCGCCTCGCCCCTCCTGGCCCCCGACCACAGCGGAGCGGCGCCCGCCCTCGTGGTCACGGCCGGCTTCGACCCGTTGCGCGACGAAGGAGCTGCCTACGCCGAGGCGCTCCGGGCCGCCGGGGTGGAGGTGATCGACACCTCCTACGCCGACCAGGTCCACGGCTTCTTCGGCATGGGCGTGGTGCCCGACTGCCTGGCCCTGGCCACTGAAGTCTGCGACGCCATGGGGTTCCTCATGCACCGGTCCGCAGCCAGCCCGTCCGGCTAGCGGCTGCGGGGACCGCCGGCTCCCGCGGGGTCCGCCACCGGAGCCGGCGGACCCTACAGTGGGTGGGATGGACGTGACGCGTGGGCTCCTGGCCCTGGTGGGCGGGGGCGAGTGGCAGGAGGGCTGCTCGTTCGACGCCGAGTTCCTGGCCGCCTCGGGCGGTGACGAGGTGGTGGTTCTGCCCACCGCCGGGGCCTACGAGCACCCCGAACGGCTCGTGCACCGGGCCGGGACCTGGTTCCAGGCGCTCGGTGGCCGGGTCGAGGGGCTCATGGTGCTGACCCGGTCCGACGCCGAGGACGCCGGTGCCGCGACCGTGGTGCGCCGTGCCCGCATGGTCTACCTGGCCGGCAGCTCGCCCATGCACATCCGAAGCGTGCTCAAGCACTCCGTGGTGTGGGACGCCCTGGTGGCGGCGTGGCACGACGGTGCCGTCGTCGTGGGTTCCTCCGGCGCGGCCATGGCCCTCACCGACCCGATGGTGGACGCACGGGGCGGGGGTCTGACCATCGGCCTCGGCCTGGTGTCCGGAGTGGCCGTGGTGCCCCACTTCGGCGACGTCCACGAGGACGTGCACGGCGAGAAGCTCCACCGCTCGGTGTTGCTCGCCCCACCGGCCACACCGGTGGTGGGCATCCCCGAGCGCACGGCGCTCATCCGGGACCCGGACGGCACCTGGCGCTCGGCCGGGGCCGCCCCGGTGGCCGTCTACCTGGGCGGGGCGCCGGCCGTCGCCGGTCTGGGCGCGCTGCCGGGCTGAGCCCGACACCCGGTGCGGCGGGCACCACGGTGTCGACTCAGCCGTCCTCGCTGATGGTGACCGACTCGATGACGACCGGTTCCTTGGGGGTGCCCGACCGGCTGCCCGTCGACTCGATGGCCGTGACCACGTCCAGGCCCTTCACCACCTTGCCGAACAGCGAGTAACTGGGGGGGAGCGAGACGCCGTCGGGTCCGCTGATGATGAAGAACTGGCTGCCGTTGGTGTCGGGGCCGGCGTTGGCCATGGCCAACGAGCCGATCTCGTAGCGTCCCGGCGGCGGCAGCTCGTCCTCGAACCGGTAGCCGGGGCCGCCCCGGCCGGTGCCGTCGGGATCGCCGCCCTGGCACACGAAGCCGGGGATGATCCGGTGGAAGACGATGCCGTCGAAGTAGTGCCAACGGGCCAGGAAGACGAAATTGTTGACCGTCCGGGGGGCGCCGATGGGATCGAGTGCGATGGTGACGGCCCCCTTGGTCGTCAGCATCTCGGCCGTGTAGCGCTTGGTCGGGTCGATGAACATGGGCGGCGGCCCGTCGAAGTGCTGGGTCTTCGGGCTCGAGCCGTCGCCGGCGGGGATCTCGGGGGCCACGGCCCACCTCCTGGTGTCGGGGATGCGATGCGGGTGGGCGGATGCCCTAGGACTGGGCGACGGTCACCGAGACCATCCGGTGGAGGACGGTCGGCTTGCCCGAGCTGTCCGAGGCGGCCGAGCCGTCGTTGTTGATCTGCTCGACGACCGGCATCCCGGCGGTCACCTTGCCGAAGAGCGTGTAGTTGGGCGGCAGCTGCTCGCCCGATGGCCCGGCCACGATGAAGAACTGGCTGCCGTTGGTGTTGGGTCCGGAGTTGGCCATGGCCAGGGAGCCCAGCGGGTACTGCGGTGACGCCGTCTTGGGGAGCTCGTCGGCGAACTGGTAGCCGGGACCGCCGGTGCCCGTGCCCGTCGGGTCGCCGGTCTGGTCGACGAAGCCCTTGACGACCCGGTGGAAGAGGACGCAATCATAGAAGTGCTGGTTGGCGAGGAAGACGAAGGAATTGACCGCTTTCGGGGCCGCCCTGGGGTCGAGTTGCACGGTGATGGGCCCGACGTCGGTGGTGATGGTGGCCGTGTAGGTCTTCGACGGGTCGATGGTCATCGGCGGGTAGGAGGGGTAGGAGGGCTTGTTCAGGGTGGCGCTGAAGTTCGCCGGGCAGTCGGCCGACGTGGTGATGGCGGCCGGGCTCTTGTCACCGGAGCCGCCCGGCGGGGCCGGCTTGGTGGTCGAGGTCGAGGCCGCCGTCGTCGAGGTGGTCGAGGTCTTCGAGCTTCCCCGGAAGACGAGCACCGAGAGGCCCACGACCACGGCCACGGCGACCACCACGGTGATGATGCGGCGGACCGAACGCCGGCGCTTCTGGGCCTTCTGCTCGGCCTCCAGGCGGGCCTGACGGCCGGCCTTCTGACGTTCACGTTTCTCGGTAGCCACGGGCGGACAGGGTAGCCGGTCGGCGCACCGACCTCGGTGTCGCCGTACGGGCACGGGAGGCGGCGATGGCGGGCACTACCCTGGGGCACCGTGTCTCTCGTGGTCCAGAAATTCGGCGGTACGTCCGTCGGCGATGCCGAGCGCATCCGCGCCGTGGCCGACCACGTGGCCAGGACCCATCGGGCCGGTCACCAGGTGGTGGTGGTGGTGAGCGCCATGGGCAAGACCACCGACCAGCTCATCAGGCTGGCCGACGACGTGAGTTCCGTCCAGCCTCGCCGCGAGATCGACATGCTGCTCAGCTCGGGCGAGCGCATCTCGATGGCCCTCCTGTGCATGGCCCTCGCCGACCTGGGCGTCGAGGCCACCTCGTACACCGGCAGCCAGGCGGGCATCGTCACCGACACGTCCCACACCCGGGCCAAGATCCAGGAGATCCGGGGCGAGCGTCTGCGGGCCACCCTCGAGTCCGGTGGGGTCCCGGTGGTCGCCGGTTTCCAGGGCGTCTCCGAGGAGCGCGAGGTGACGACACTGGGCCGGGGCGGCTCGGACACGACGGCGGTGGCCCTGGCCGCCGCCCTCGGGGCGGACGTCTGCGAGATCTACACCGACGTCTCGGGCGTCTTCACGTCCGACCCCCGCCTCGTGCCGGAGGCCCACAAACTGGCCCGGGTGAGCTACGACGAGATGCAGGAGATGGCCGCCACCGGTGGGAGGGTCCTCGCCCTGCGCTCGGTGGAGTTCGCCCGCAACCACGCCGTTCCCCTCCACGTCCGATCGAGCTTCACCTGGGAGCCGGGGACGTGGGTCGACAAGGAGGATCCCACCATGGAGCAGGCCGTCGTCACCGCGGTGACCCTCGACCTCTCGGAGGCCAAGGTCACCGTCACGGGCGTCCCGGATCGCCCCGGTCTGGCCGCGCGCCTGTTCCGGGGGCTCGCCGACCGCAACGTCAACGTGGACATGATCGTCCAGAACACCTCCCTCCACGGGACGACCGACATCTCCTTCACCATCCCCGAGGCCGATCTGGACGCCAGCACCGAGGTGTGCACCGGCCTCCTGGACGAGCTCGGGGCGACCGGCGTGACGAGCGACGACGACGTGGCCCGGGTCTCGCTCGTCGGGGCGGGGATGAAGACCCATCCCGGGGTCACCGCGCTCACCTTCGAGACGCTCGCCTCCGACGGCATCAACATCGAGATGATCTCCACCTCGTCGATACGCATCTCCTGCCTCATCCGGGCCGCCCAGGCCGAGGACGCGGTGCGGGCCCTGCATGCCGCCTTCGAGCTCGGGTGAGGGACGCGGCCGCTCCCGCCGCCGTGCCCGCGGTGTCCCCGTCCCCTCCGTAGACTGGTGACCATGCGGGTCGGAATCGTGGGGGCCACGGGGCAGGTGGGCTCGGTCATGCGCGCCGTCCTCGACGAACGTGACTTTCCCGTCGACGAGCTCCGCGTCTTCGCGTCGTCCCGCTCGGCCGGGCGCATCCTCGAGTACCGGGGCACCCCCCTCACCGTGGAGGACTCGGCCACCGCCGACCCGAGCGGCCTCGACATCGCCCTCTTCTCGAGCGGTGCCGGCGCCTCCCTCCAGCTCGCGCCCCGGTTCGCCGCCGCCGGAGCGGTGGTCATCGACAACTCGGCGGCCTGGCGGATGGACCCCGACGTGCCGCTGGTCGTGCCCGAGGTCAACGAGGCCGACCTCGGGACGATCCCCCGGGGGATCGTGGCCAACCCGAACTGCACGACCATGGTGGCCATGCCCGTGCTGAAGCCCCTCCACGACGAGGCCGGGCTCACCCGCCTGGTGGTCGCCACCTACCAGGCCGTCTCCGGCGCCGGCCTGGCCGGCGTGGCCGAGCTCGAGTCCCAGCTGCACAAGTCGGCGGACCGGGCCGCCGCACTCACCTTCGACGGGCGGGCGGTCGACCTGCCGCCGGCCGTGGTCTTCCCCGACACCATCGCCCACAACGTGCTGCCCCTGGCCGGCCACCTGACCGACGGCGGTTCCGGCGAGACCACCGAGGAAGTGAAGTTCCGCGACGAGAGCCGCAAGATCCTGGGGATCCCCCGGCTGCCGGTGGCCTGCACCTGCGTGCGGGTACCGGTCTTCACCGGCCACTCCCTGGCTGTCGTGGCCGAGTTCGCCGCACCGCTGAGCCCGGCGCGGGCCGCCGAGCTCATGGCACGGGCGCCCGGGGTCGCGCGCTCCGACCTGCCCACGCCGCTCCGGGCCGCCGGCACGGACCCGTCGCTCGTCGGCCGCATCCGGGTGGCCGAAGGGGCCGAGCACGGCCTCGCCTTCTTCGTCGTGGGCGACAACCTCCGCAAGGGGGCCGCTCTGAACGCGGTGCAGATCGCCGAGTCCCTCCTGCGTCTGGGCGTCGTGGGCTGACCCGGGGGCGGGCCGGGAGCGGAACCCCGCCCCGCCGGGCCAGCCGGACCTGTCAGATGGAGACGTCCTCGGATGCTCCGGGCCCGGGCGCGCCGGCGGCCAGCACGGCCACCTTGCGGGCCAGGTTGACGGCGTGGTCGCCGAAGCGCTCGTAGAAGCGCGCCAGGAGGGCGAGCTCGATGGCCACGGGCAGGGCCATGGTGCCCGAGACCGTCTCGGCGGTGAGGCTCACGTGGAGGTCGTCCATCTCGTCGTCGAGGGCGTCCACCACGTCGGCCGCCGCCGCGGAGCGCTCGGCATATGCGTCCGTGGTCGCCCGCCACATGCGGACGGCCACCTCACCCATGCGCTCGATCTGCCCGCGGCTGCGGGGCGAGAGCTCCGCCCCGAGCCCCCGCGCCGCCCGCCGGGCCACGTGCTCGGCAAGGTCCCCGTTGCGCTCGACGTCGGGCAGCATGCGCAACACGGTGAGGAGGAACCGCACCACGCCCGGCGGGGTGCCCGAGCCCCGGGCGAGGTGGTCGAGGATCAGCGCCTCGATCTCGTGGTAGAGACCGTCGATGACCTCGTCGGCGGCGACGAGGGCTTTGGCCGCCTCGCGGTCTCCGGACAGCAGGGCCAGGGTCGATCCGGCGACCGACTCGCCCACCAGTGCGAAGAGCTGGAGCATCTTCCGGTCGACCGTGGCCAGGGGCTCGTCCACCGGACCACGGTATCCCCCGCCACCGGCCGGGTCCCCGGGCTGGGCGCCCGGCTGCGTCAGAGGGGTGGGTCGTCGTCGGGCCCGAGGGGGGTGGGCCGGTCCTCGGCCCGGTCGTTGACGATGATCCGGGGGCCCGAGCCCCACGAGAGGTACCGCCACGACCAGTTGACCAGCACGACCACCTTGTTGCGGAAGCCGATGAGGTAGACGAGGTGGAGGCCGAGCCAGGCCAGCCACCCGAGCGTGCCTCGGACGACCCGGCCGCCCGGGAACTGGGCGATGGCGGCCCGGCGTCCGATGGTGGCCATGATCCCCTTGTCCGCGTACCGGAATGGCTCGGTGGCCTCACCGGCCAGTCGACGCAGGACCTGACGGGCGGCGTGGGCACCTGACTGGATGGCGACCTGGGCCACCTGGGGGCAGACGCGTCCGGGCTCCTCGGGCCCCCAGGGCACGGCCCCGGCGTCACCCACCGCGTAGGCGTCCTCGTGGTCGACGAGCGAGAGGTCCGGACGTACGGCCAGACGACCGTTCGGACCGGTCTCGGCGCCGATGTCCGAGACCACGGTCCGCTCGACGGTCACCCCGCCGGCCCAGACCACCGTGCGGGTGGGGATGACGGTCCCGTCCTCGAGCTCGACCCCCTCGCCGGTCACGGTCCGGACCACGTGGCCGAGCATGAGTTCCACCCCCCGGCCGGCCAGGGTGGCCGCCGCGTAGGAGGCCGCCGACTCCCGGAAGGGGGTGAGCAGCCGGTCGAGGGCGTCGACCAGGACGACCCGGCCCGACCGCCGGGCAAACCCGAAACCGTCGTGACGGACGGCCACGTCGAGGAGTTCGGCGAGGGCCCCGGCCACCTCGACGCCGGTCGGTCCACCCCCGACGACCACGAAGGTCAGCGCACCCCGGGCCTCCGCCTCGGGGTGGGCGTCCACGTCCTCGAGTCGGCGGAGGACGTGGTCGCGGAGCCGGCGGGCGTCGGTGAGGGTGTACAGGGGGAAGCTGTGCTCGGCCGCCCCGGGGATGCCGAAGAAGGCCGCCGTCGCCCCGCTGGCCAGGATGAGCGAGTCGAAGGGGAGGGGCCGGGTGCCGGCCAGGAGCACGTCGCCGCGGCCCCAGTCCACGCCGGTGGCCGTGGCGAAGCGGTAGGTCACGTTCTGGGCCTTCCCGAAGATGACCCGGATGGGGTAGGCCACGTCGCCCGATTCGAGACCGGCCGTGGCCACCTCGTAGAGGAGCGGCTGGAAGGTGTGGAAATTGCGCTGGTCGACGATGGTGACCTCGACCGGGCGGCCGATCAGGGAACGGGCGGCCGAGAGCCCGGCGAAGCCCGCCCCCACCACGACGACCCGGTGCACCGGACCATGGTGGCACAGGGCGCGCCGGACCCGGCAGGCCCACCTCCCCGGCTCCGTGACACCCCGTCGGTACGCTGAGGGGAGGTCCCGTAGGGAGTTGCGGGTCGAAGGGAGAGGTGCGGACCGCCGCCCGGGGCGCGTGCCCTCGGGCGGGTCCAGCACTGGAGAGGACCCACCATGACCACCGGACTCATCGTCGGACTGGCCGCCGGGGCCGCCGTCGGGCTCGTCGTCGGGCTCCTGGTGCGCAACGGCCAGGTCACCGCGGCCCGCACGGCCGAGGCCCGTCTGGCCGACGCCGCGGCGCGGGCGCGCGCCCAGGACGGGGAGCTGGCCGACGTCCGGACCCGTCTGGCCGACGAGCAGCAGGCCGTGGCCGGGCTGCGGGCCGAGGTCGCGCGCGTGTCCGCCGAGCTGACCCACGCCGACCGGGCCGCCGAGGAGCGGGCCGCGGCCTTCGACGAGGTGCGCGCCCAGCTGACCGGCGAGTTCACCCGGCTGTCCACCCAGGCCCTCCGGCAGAACAACGAGCACTTCCTGCAGCTGGCCGACCTCAAGCTGGGGGAGACCCGCCAGGCCGCCGAGGGTGAGCTGGCCAAACGGCAGGAGGCGTTCGAGCAGCTGCTCAGGCCGCTCACCGAGCAGCTCGGGAAGTACGAGGCCGGGATGCAGCGCCTGGAGGTCGAGCGCCAGCGCGCCTACACCTCGTTGACCGAGCAGATGCACCACCTCTCGAACTCGCACGACCGACTCCAGCGCGAGACGCGGAGCCTGGTGACGGCCCTGCGCTCGCCGCAGGCGCGAGGCCGATGGGGGGAGTTCCAGCTCCGTCGGGTGGTCGAGATGGCGGGCATGCTCGAGCACTGCGACTTCTCCGAGCAGGTCAGCTCGGACGGCGACGCCGGCCGGCTCCGGCCCGACCTCGTCGTCCACCTGCCGGGGGGTAAGAACGTGGCCGTCGACGCCAAGGTGCCCATGCAGGCCTTCCTCCAGGCGAACGACGCCGAGGACGAGGACGCCCGCCGCCTCCACCTGGCCAGCCACGGCCGCCAGCTGAAGGCCCACGTCGACGCCCTGGCCAAGAAGGAGTACTGGAAGCGGGTGGATCCGTCGCCCGAGTTCGTGGTGGCCTTCGTTCCCGGCGACCCGCTCCTCACCGCGGCCATCGAGGCGGAGCCCGGCCTCATGGAGTACGCCGCGGCCAACCACGTCCTCCTGGCCACGCCCACCTCGCTCATCGCCCTGCTCCGGGCCGTGGCCTACGGCTGGCAGCAGGAGTCCCTGGCGGAGAACGCCCGGCAGATCCAGGTGCTCGGCGCCCAGCTCTACGAGCGCATCTCGGTCCTGGGCGACCACGTGGCCGGGGTCGGCCGGGGTCTCTCGGCCGCCGTCACCGCCTACAACCGTGCGGTCGGCTCGCTCGAGAACCGGGTGCTGGTCACCGCCCGCAGGTTCGCCGAGATGGGCGTGGTGGGGGCCGGGGAGAAGGAGCTCGCCGTGCCGCCCCCGGTCGAGGCGGCCACCCGTGTCCTGCAGGCCCCCGAGCTGACCCCGCCCGCCACCGGCCCCTCCCCGGACCGGGTCCACCTCCTCGGTGGTGGGGCCGAGGAGCTGCCCGCCTGACGGCCGACGGTGTGCCACCACAGAGGACCGTCACCGCCGGGCGATGACCTCGCGTCCGTCGGTCACAGTTCGATCGCCGGACGAACTTCCCCGGGGAGGCGCGGAGAGGGTGCGCAGCCGACGGCGCGCCGCACCCCGCAGCCCCTGGACGGGCCGGGGGGAACTCCCGGGGGTGACGGAGCAACGACGTGAACATCCTCGTGCTCGGGGGCGACGGCCACCTGGGCTGGCCCACGGCGCTCTACCTGTCCCGGCGGGGGCGTCACGTCGGCGTGGTCGACAACTCCGCCCGGCGCGGGTACGACCTTGAGATGGGTGTCCATACGCTCGTGCCCATCGTCGACCTCCAGCACCGGGTCCGGCGCTGGAGCGAGGTCTCCGGCGACGCCATCGACGTCTTCGTCGGCGACCTCACCGACGCGGCCTTCGTCAACGGGACCCTGGCGAGCTTCCGGCCCGACGCCGTCGTGCACTTCGCCGAGCAGCGGGCGGCCCCGTACTCGATGATCGACCGCCAGCACGCGGTCTACACCCAGGTCGACAACGTCGTCGGCACGCGCAACCTGCTCTACGCCATCGCCGAGCACGACCGCGACGTCCACCTGGTGAAGCTGGGAACGCTGGGGGAGTACGGCACGCCCGACATCGACATCGAGGAGGGCTACCTCGAGATCACCCACCGCGGCCGCACCGATATCCTGGCGTACCCGAAGCAGCCCGGCTCCTTCTACCACCTGTCCAAGGTGCACGACAGCCACAACATCATGTTCGCCTGTCGCATCTGGGGCATCCGGGCCACCGACCTCAACCAGGGCATCGTCTACGGTCACGAGACCGAGGAGACGGCCCTCCATCCCGACCTCGCCACCCGGTTCGACTACGACAGCGTCTCCGGGACGGCCCTCGACCGGTTCTGCGTCCAGGCCGTGACCGGCCACCCGCTCACCGTCTACGGCTCGGGCGGCCAGACCCGGGGCGTGCTCAACATCCTCGACACGCCGGCCTGCGTCGAGTTGGGCGTCCTCCATCCGGCGGACCGCGGCGAGTTCCGCGTCTTCAACCGGTTCACCGGGTCCTTCTCCGTGGCGCAGCTGGCCGAGATGGTGGCCGCCGGGCACCGCGGCCCCGTCACCATCGAACACTCGCCCGACCCCCGGGTGGAGAAGGAGGAGCACTACTACCGGGCTGCGCACACCGAGCTGCTCGCCCTCGGCCTGGTGCCGCACCTCCTCACCCCGACGGTCGTGCGCTCGCTCCTCGCCGTGTGCGAGAGGCACAAGGAGAATGCGGACGTCGACGCCATCCTGCCCACCGTGCAGTGGCGGGAGACGTCCTCCACCCTGGCCACGTCGGGCGGACCGGTGAGGGGCACGGTGGCGGCAGCAGAGGTCGGTTGAGCGCAGCCGATGCCGGCCTCCCGCCCCGCCGGGGTGGTCCCCGGGGGCCGGCACTATCGTCATCCCGATGCCGAGGGCCAGACGCAGACGCCGCCGTCCGCCGGGCCGTGGCCTCGGGCAGCGGGCCCTGGTGGGCCTCGCCGTGGCGATCACGCTGGTCCTCGTGGTCGGCTCGCTGCTCGCCGTCCACACCCGGTCGGCCGGATACCGGTCGGCCACGACCGCCGGGTGGGCGGCGCTGGCCGGCAGGGTGGCCGGGGCCTCGGAGCAGACGGGCGTCCGGCTGGCCGCCCTGATGGCCAAGGCGCCCACCCTGCCGAACCGGGCCTTCCCCTTCTCGGCCAGGGCCGTCCTCCAGCAGGGGCTCGACGAGGCAGTCCAGGAGAGCGCCGTCCAGGCCTCCGAGGCCGACCGGACCACCCCGCCCGCCCCCGAAGGCGGGCTCGCCACCTCCTTCTCGCAGGTCATCGACGCCCGGGCCGTGGCCACCAGCCGGCTGCGCTCGGCCGTCGACCAGCTGCTCGGGCTGGCCCCGCTGCCCGTGGCCGGCGCCCCCGCGACGACGGCCCCGGCCCAACCGCCGACGCTCATCTCCGTCGGGCAGGCCTCGGCCCAGCTGACGGCGGTGGGCCGGACCTACGTGGCCGCCGACGCCGGCTACCGCGCCCTCGAGGTGGCCGCCGGACGCCGGCACGTGGCCGCCCTCCTGCCCCCCTCGGCGTGGGTGTCGGCCCCGGCGGCCACGGCCCCGCTCGGGCCCGACCGGCTCGGGGCCACTGCCCAGGACCTGGCCTCCTCGACCACCCTGGCCGCCTTCCACCATCTGGTGGTCACGGCGGTCGGGCTCTCGCCCCCGGCGGTGGCCTCGGGCGGGGTCGGCATCGTGGCCACGTCGTGCATCGCTCCGAAGTCCACCGTCCCGGGCACGGCACCGACGGTCCTGCCCCCCACCACCACGGTGGTCGCGCTGGTGACGGTCACCAACTGCGGGACCGTGCCCGAGCCCGACGTGGCGGTGAGCGTCACGGTGCAGGGCGCCGACGCCGGGGCCTCGGGCGGTGGGGTGACGCGGGCCACGGCCGTCCTGGCCCCGGGGTCGTCGGCCGCCCCCGTGCTGGCGCCTCTCCGGGTGGTGCCGGGCCACAGCTACACCCTCACCGTGTCCGTGGCGCTCGCCCCCGGGCAGGTCGACCCGGCCGGCACCACCCACACCTTCCTCCTCAAGATCGCGGCCTGATCGCCGTCCCGTGGTGGCCGGGTGCCGGGGGAGAGCATCTAGGATCGCCTCAGCGAACACCGACGGAGTGACGGAAGGGTTGGAGCCCAGTGGCCGAGAGCATCACGATCACCGACAACCGCACCGGCGAGTCCCTGGAGATCCCCCTGGAGAACGGCGGCGTCGCGGCGTCGCAGTGGACGAAGCTCCTCCCCGGCATCTGGTTCGACGACCCCGGGTTCGTCTCGACCGCCGCGTGCGAGAGCGCCATCACCTACCTCGACGGCGACGCCGGAATCCTGCGCTACCGGGGCTACCCGATCGAGCAGCTCGCCGAGCAGTCGACCTACCTCGAGGTCGCCTACCTCCTGCTGAACGGCGAACTCCCGACGCCCGCCGCCTACGAGGCGTGGGAGCGGGAGATCACGCTCCACACCTTCATCCACGAGAACGTACGGAAGCGCTTCCTCGAGGGCTTCCACTACGACGCCCACCCGATGGGCATGCTGGTCTCCGCCGTCGCCGCCCTCTCCACCTTCTACCTCGACGCCAAGGACATCTTCGATATCGAGTCCCGCAAGAAGCAGATCATCCGGCTCATCGCCAAGATGCCGACCCTGGCCGCCGCCGCCCACCGGTTCAGCATGGGCATGCCCTTCGTCTATCCCGACAATTCCCTCAAGTTCGCCCCCAACTTCCTCTCCATGATGTGGAAGGTGGCCGAGCCCCGCTTCGAGGCCGACCCGGTCCTGGCCCGGGCCCTCGACACCCTGTTCATCCTCCACGCCGACCACGAGCAGAACTGCTCGACCACGGCCATGCGGGTGGTGGGTTCGTCCCACGCCGATCCGTACTCGGCCACGGCCGCCGCCACCGCCGCCCTCTACGGCCCCCGTCACGGCGGGGCCAACGAGGCCGTCATCCGCATGCTCACCGAGATCGGCTCACTCGACAACGTCGAGCCGTTCATCGCCTCGGTCAAGGAGGGCTCGGGTGGACGGCTCCAGGGCTTCGGCCACCGCGTCTACAAGAGCTACGACCCCCGGGCCAAGATCATCAAGCGCACGGCCGACGAGGTCTTCGCCGTCACGGGCAAGAACCCCCTCCTCGACATCGCCCTGAAGCTCGAGGAGATCGCCCTTTCCGACGACTACTTCGTCTCGCGCAAGCTCTACCCGAACGTCGACTTCTATTCGGGCCTCATCTACCAGGCCATGGGCTTCCCCCTGGAGATGTTCCCGGTGCTGTTCGCCATCCCGCGCACGGCCGGATGGCTCGCCCACTGGCAGGAGATGCTCGACCAGGACTCGAAGATCGCCCGGCCCCGCCAGCTCTACATCGGCGCCGGCTCGCGCGACTACGTTCCCCTCGGCGGCCGCTGACCGCGCTCGCTGGCGATGGCCGGGCGTCGCGTTCGGCGACCGGCCGCTCCGGGTGGGCGCAGGGGTCGGCGGAGCCGGGCTCAGGCCGGCGCCGCGGCACCCACCTTCCGCATGAGGCCCTCCTGGGCCAGGGTGACGGCCAGCTGGCCCGAACGGGTGAAGAGGAAGCCGCGGGCGAGGCCCCTCGCTCCGAAGGCCGACGGACTGTCCATGTCGTAGAGGAGCCACTCGTCGGCCCGGAACGGCCGGTGGAACCACATGCAGTGGTCGAGGCTCGCCCCCATGAAGTCGGGATCGTCCCAGCTCACGTCGTGAGGGGCGAGCATGGTGTCGAAGAGCGACATGTCCGACGCGTAGGTGGCGATGCAGGCATGGAGCAGGGGGTCGTCGGGCAGGGTGCCGTCGGCCCGGATCCACAGCCGCTGGACGGGCTCCTTGCCGCCGCCGTGGACGAAGGGGAGCGACCCGATGTGGCGTTGGTCGATGGGGTGGGGCCGGGCGAACCAGTCACCGAGCTGCTCGCGGAAGGGGGCGAGACGCTCGGCCAGCGTGGCCAGGGACTCGGGGTCGGGCACCTCGGGCATGGGGAACTGGTGGCTGAGGCCGGCCTCGTCGATGTGGAAGGAGGCCGAGAGGTGGAAGATGGCCCGTCCGTGCTGGATGGCCACGACCCGCCGTGTGGTGAACGACCGGCCGTCGCGGATGCGGTCGACCTCGTAGAGGATGGGCACGTTGGGGTCACCGGGGCGGAGGAAGTAGGCGTGGAGGGAGTGGGGCCGGCCTTCGTCCACCGTGCGGCCGGCGGCCATGAGGGACTGCGCCGCCACCTGACCCCCGAAGACGCGCTGACGTTCCTCGTTGGGGCTCACCCCCCGGAAGATGTTGACCTCGATGGGCTCGAGGTCCAGGAGGTCGACGAGGAAGTCGAGGGCGGTGCTCATGGCTCCATCCTGCCAGGTGGAGGCCGGCACTCCGGCCGGTCGGGCACCGGCCTCCGTCGACCGGCGGCTCCCCGCTACGGTGTGCGGCGTGTCCGAGATCACGTTCCCCGACGGCTTCCTCTGGGGGACGGCCACCGCCGCCCACCAGATCGAGGGCGGCAACGTCAACAACGACTGGTGGGCCATGGAGCACGACCCCACCGCCGGGTGCGCGGACGTGAGCGGCGACGCCTGTGACTCGCTGCACCGCTACCCGGAGGACATCGCCCTGGTGGCCGATCTCGGACTCGGCGCCTACCGGTTCTCCCTCGAATGGAGCCGCATCGAGCCCGAAGAAGGGGAGTTCTCGATGGTCGCCCTCGACCACTACCGGCGGATGTGCGCCACCTGCCACGAGCACGGGGTCCTGCCCGTGGTCACGTTTCACCACTTCACCCACCCCCGATGGCTGGCCGCCGCCGGGACCTGGGAGGCCCTCCACGCCCCCGACCGGTTCGCCCGCTTCTGCGAGCGGACCACCGCCCATCTCGGCGATCTGATCGGCGTGGCCTGCACCCTGAACGAGCCCAACGTGGTCGCCACCATGGGTTGGCGGCTGGGCATCTTCCCGCCCCGGGTGCAGGACCGGACCCGACGGGACGTGGTCAACGCGGCCATGACGTCGGCCCACCGCAAGGCCGTCGAGGTCCTCCGGTCAGGACCGGGCGACTTCCCGGTGGGGATGACCGTCTCCATGACCGACTACCAGCTCCAGCCGGGTGGCGAGGCGTGGCTCGAGCGCCTCCGTCGTCCCGTGGAGGACGTCTTCCTGGAGGCCACCGGGGGAGACGACTTCGTCGGTGTCCAGACCTACACCCGGATGCGGATCGGTCCGGACGGCGCCCTGCCGTCCGAGGACGGGGTGGCCACGACCCAGATGGGCTACGAGTTCTGGCCCGAAGCCCTCGGCGCGACCATCCGCCGGGCTGCCGGGGTCACCGGCCTGCCCGTCTACGTCACCGAGAACGGCATCGGCACCGACGACGACGCCCGGCGGATCGAGTACGTGACCCGGGCCCTGGCCGGGGTCCGAGCCTGCCTCGACGACGGCCTCGACGTCCGGGGCTACTTCTACTGGAGCCTGCTCGACAACTTCGAGTGGGTGCTCGGCTACGGCCCCACCTTCGGCCTCGTGGCCGTGGACCGGGCGACCTTCGAGCGCACCCGCAAGCCCTCGGCCACCTTCTTCGCCGGTGTGGCCAGGGCGAACGGCCTGTCCCTCTGACCGGGCGGTTCGCTGCGCCGGAAGCCGAATATTACGGACGCGTGACGAGTAGGGTCTGGGACGTGACCACTCTCGTCGTGCGGCTCGTCCACCTCTGGGAGAAGCGGGACACACCGGAGGCCAAGCGGCTCATCCGCTACACGATGGTCTCGGCCATCTCCACCGGCGTCTCCTTCGGGGTCCTGGCCATCGTCTTCGGCGTCCTCCACCTCTGGGGCGAGATCGCCAGCACCGTCTTCGCCAACGCCGTGGCCACCGTCCCGAGCTACTACCTGAACCGGGCCTGGGTGTGGGGCAAGGGCGGGCGCTCGCACCTGTTCAAGGAGATCGTCCCCTTCTGGTCGATGTCGGCCATCGGCATCGTCGTGTCCATCTTCGGCGCCGCCCTGGCCCGCCACATCGGCCAGGTGTACAACCTCGACCACTTCGAGCAGACCCTCATCGTGCTGACCGCCAACCTGCTGTCGTTCGGCATCTTCTGGGTTCTCAAGTTCGTGCTCTTCAACCGCCTCTTCCGCGTCCACCCACTCGAGGAGCTCGACGAGCTCGTCGAGGCCGCCTGACCCGCAGGATCCCGTGGCGCTCCTCGCCGCCACGACCACCACCTCCTCGGTCGCCGTCCTGGCGGCCGCCGTCTTCCTGGCCAGTGCCGTCGAGATGGTCGAGGCCCTCACCATCGTGCTGGCCGTCGGGGTCACCCGCGGCTGGCGCACGGCCCTCGAGGGGGTGGCCGCCGCCCTCGCCGCCCTCGCCGTGCTGGTGGCCGTCTTCGGTCCGGCCCTCGTCCACTGGGTGCCCCTCGCCGTGCTCCGCCTCGTGGTGGGCTTCCTGCTGCTCGTCTTCGGCCTCCAGTGGCTGCGCAAGGCGGTGCTTCGGGCCGCCGGCGTCAAGGCCCGCCACGACGAGGACGCCATCTACTCCGAGCAGGTGGCCGAGCTGACCGAGGGCGCGCCGGTGGCCGGGGGACGAGACGCCACCGGATTCGTCGTGGCCTTCAAGGGGGTCTTCCTGGAGGGCCTCGAGGTGGTGGTCATCGTGCTCACCCTGGGCTCCGCCTCCCACCGGCTCGGCCTGGCCGCCATCGCCGCGGCCGCCGCCGTCCTGGTGGTGGTCGTGGCCGGCCTGCTCGTCCACCGCCAGCTCTCGGGCGTGCCCGAGAACGCCATGAAGATGGGTGTCGGCCTCATGCTCGTCAGCTTCGGCACCTTCTGGGTCGGTGAGGGTGTCCACGTCGACTGGCCCGGGTCCGACCTCGCCGTCCCGGTCCTGGTGGCCACCTACGGGCTGGTCGCCTGGGTCCTCACCGCCGCCCTGCGCCGGGCGGCGGCCCGGGCGGCGGGCCACCCGGCCCCGGCCGGAGCCGGAGGGCGCGGTGCCTGAACCGCCCTCACCCCTGCTCCGGCGGCTCGTGGACGGCCGGTGGCTGGCCGCCATCGGGCGGTTCTGGTGGGCGTTCCTGGTCGGTGACACCCCTGACCTCGTCATCGGCGCCGCCGTGGCCCTCGGGGTCGTCGCCTTCGTCTGCAGCCAGCCGGGCTCCCGCCGGGAGGCCGCCGTCCTCCTGCCCGTCCTGGTGATCGCCGTGCTCGGCCAGTCGGTCTGGCGGGCCGCCCGGCGCCGGACGCCCTGAGGTCGCGGCGGCGCCCCGGTCACGCCGGGCCCGACGCCTCCGGGACCGTCAGTCGCGGAAGTTGGTGAACTGCAGCGGGATGCCGAAGTCCTCGGCCTTCAGGGCGGCGATCACGGACTGGAGGTCGTCGCGTTTCTTGCCGGTCACCCGGAGCTGGTCGCCCTGGGTCTGTGCGCCGGTCCCCTTGAGGTCGAGGTCCTTGATGAAGCGGTTGATCTTCTTGGCATGGTCCGAGGAGATGCCGGCCTGGATGCCGAGGCGCTGGCGAGCCGAGCCCTTGGCCGCCTCCTCGATCTTGCCCACGTCGAAGGACTTGAGGGAGACCCCGCGCTTGACCAGCTTCTCCTGGAGGACCTGGTACAGGGCGCGGAGGCGGTCCTCGGTGGAGGAGGTGAGGACCAGCTCCTTCTCGTTGAGCTCGACCGCCGAATCGGTGCCCTTGAAGTCGAACCGGGTGGTGGCCTCCCGGTTGGCCTGGTCCACGGCGTTGCGCACTTCCTGGAGGTCGACCTCGGAGACGACATCGAAGGTGGGCATGGCGAAACAGTACCCCTGGGCCAGACGTTATCCTTGCGCCCTGCGGGTCGGTGCCCGAGCGGCCAAAGGGAGCAGACTGTAAATCTGCCGGTTCTGCCTTCGAAGGTTCGAATCCTTCCCGGCCCACCGCACGAACGCCCCGGCCGTCGAGCTCCGACGCTCGCCGGCCGGGGCGCTCGCCGTGCCGGGGGACGGTCCCGTCGGACCGCCTGGCCCCGCTCCCGACCGGTCGAGCCGCCCGCCGCCGCCGTACTCGCGTCGCCGCTCGGACGCCGCCGACCTGGGCGTACGCACCGCCGGCGCCGATCGGTGGCTGCCACTTGCCGGGCGCCACCCCCTGGTTACAATGACGTTACGGATTGGTTGCGTTCTCGGACGGCCCACGACGGCCGGTCCGTGTCGGGGGACGCCAACACGCTCCGGGCGAGGGGGGACGACCCCCGGTGCAGGACCGGCAGTGGCACCGCAGGACGACCGAGGAGAACCCCGACACGATGGCATCCGACAGCTCGGTGGCGGCAGGGTCGCAGGCGGACCGGGACACCGGAGCGGCCACGAGGCCCCCGCCCGGCGTGCTGGCCACCCTGGGCTCGTTCGGCGTCCTGCGGGCCGCGGCGGCCTTCCTCGACGGCCTGCGCGAGCGCCTCGGCGAGGACGGCGACCCCGGGCAGCCGGACGTGGCCGTCGACGGCGAGGAGGCCCGGGGCCTCGTGCTGCGACCCGCCCTCCTCGGGTTCGTCGCCATGCTGGCCATCAGCATCGGCGCCTCGCTGCCGAGCTCGCCGTTCAAGCTCGAGATGCCCGGCGTCTGGTTCTTCGGCGAGCCCGCCACGAACGCCGGCAGCCGCTGGGGCGTCTACTTCTCGCTCGCCGCGGTCTACGGGGGCCTGCTCCTCTTCATGCGGGTCTGGTGGGGGATGCTCCGCCTGTACCGCCGCCGACCCGGCGTGCCGTTCCGCAAGATGATGGGGGTGTTCGCCCTCTGGGCGCTCCCCATGCTCGTGATCGCCCCGCTCTTCAGCCGGGACGCCTACTCGTACGCGGCCCAGGGCGAGATGGTCAGCCACCACATGAACCCGTACCTCTACGGGCCCTTCCAACTCGGCAACAACGCCTACACCGCACCGGTCGACCCCCTCTGGGGCAACGCCCCCGCCCCCTACGGGCCCCTGTTCCTCCAGATCGACGGCTTCTTCGCCCGGATCACCTTCCACAACGAGCTGGCCACCATCGTCCTGCTGCGCCTGCTGGCCCTGGTCGGCGTGGTGCTCATTGCCGTCTGCGTGCCCCGGCTGGCCCGGCTGTACCACCGCGACGGCGCCGAGCTCTTCACGCTCATGGTCCTCAACCCGGTGACCATCTTCCACCTCGTCGGAGGGGCGCACAACGATGCCCTCATGCTCGGCCTCCTGGTGGCTGGGGTCACCGCGGCCAAGGAACGCCGGCCCCTCGTGGGCGTCCTCCTCTGCGCCCTGGCCACGGCGGTCAAGGCCCCGGCCGCCCTGGGCATCGTCTACGTGGGCTGGACCTGGCTCGGACCTGAGGCGCCCGTCCGCGACCGGATCCGGCCGGTGGTGACCTCCGGCCTCATCGGCGTGGGCGTCCTGGGTGTCTTCTCCTTCGTGAGCGGGCTCGGATGGGGATGGGTGACCATCCTCGGCACCCCGGGAGCCGTCCGCTCCTGGACGGCTCCGACGGACACGGCCGCCCTGGCCCTGTCCGGGCTCGCCCACCTCGTCCACGTCAACCTGGGCATGGGCGGGGTCCTCACCGCCACCCGATTCCTGGGCCTGCTGACGTCCGCCGTGGCCGGACTCTGGCTCGTGCTCAACAGCGATCGGATCGGGACCCTCAAGGCCTTCGGGATCACGCTGCTGCTCGTCGTGCTGCTCGGACCCGTGGTCCAGCCCTGGTACCTCTCCTGGGGCCTCATCCTGCTGGCCCCGGTGGCCCTCGGCCGCCTGCGCTCGTTCATCATCGGCCTCTCGATGGTGACCGCCTTCATCGAACTGCCGGGCGGGACCCAGCTCGTGACCACCCTGCTCCACGGCGACCCCCTGCTCATCGTGCTCACCCTCCTGTGGATCCTGGTCGTGCTGACGGTGCCCCTCTCCCCCTGGGAGCGGCGGGTCCCGGCCACCGGGGCCACCGCCCCGGCCGTCCTCCCCGCCGGCTGAGGCGCGCCCGGCCACCGGGCGCTCAGAGCATGAGCTGGAGGACGGCCACGTCGAGCCAACGATTGAACTTCCGGCCGATCTCTCGCTCGACCCCGACCGTCTCGAAGCCGCACGCCTGGTGCAGGGCGATCGAGGCCAGGTTGCCGCCCCCGACCCGGGCCACCATGGTGTGGAAGCCGTGTTCGCGGCCGCGTCGCACCAGGTCGAGGAGGAGGTCCCGACCCACGCCGGACCCCCGGTGCTCGGCCGCCACGTACACGGAGTCCTCGACGGTGGTGGCGTAGGCCGGGCGGTCCCGGTAGGCGGAGAGGGACCCGAAGCCGACCACGCCGCGCTCGTCGCCCACGGCCACCACGGCCGGATAGGTGCCCCGGTGCTCGGCCAACCAGGCCGCCTGCTCCTCGGACGTGCGGGGGCGGAGGTCGAAGGTGGCGGTCGACCCGACCACCTCGGCGTTGTAGATGGCCCGGATGGCTTCGGCGTCGGCGGGGCGGGCCAGGCGGATGTGCATCCGGAGGATGGTAGCGAGGCCGGTCCCGCTGTTCAGGCGGCCCGCGGGTTGGCTATGCTCGGGGTCGCTGCTGCTCGATCGAGCCGCACTGCCCCCTTAGCTCAGTCGGCAGAGCACAGCCATGGTAAGGCTGGTGTCGTCGGTTCGATTCCGACAGGGGGCTCGCCCGTGGCGGCGTAGCTCAGTTGGTTAGAGCACACGGCTCATAATCGTGGGGTCGCCGGTTCGAGTCCGGCCGCCGCTACCCATCCGCATCCCATCCGCATCCATCGCAAGGCAGCCACGGCGCCGGCCGTGGGCACAAGGGAGTCACCGTGGCAAAGAACGAGAAGCGCGTCCAGGTCACCCTGGCCTGTGAGACGTGCAAGCGGCGGAACTACATCACCACCAAGAACAAGATGAACGACCGCGAGCGCATCGAGATGAAGAAGTTCTGCAGCTGGGACCGTCGCCACACGCTCCACAAGGAGACCCGCTAGGCGGGTGGGCCACCGGACGCCGCTGGCACGGACGGGCACCGGGGCTCGCCTGGGCCGGGCCCCGTCCCCGGTGCTAGCCTGGTGTACCGCTCCTGCGTCCGGTCGATCGTGCGCGGTTCGGCGGTCGACTGAGGGCAGTAGCTCAACTGGTAGAGCACCGGTCTCCAAAACCGGCGGTTGGGGGTTCAAGTCCCTCCTGCCCTGCTCTGCACCCGCGGTGGTCGAAGGAAACGGCACGTGAACCGAGAACAGAAACGCATGCTGCAGCGCCAGGGCCAGGATCCCGAGGGGGAGGCCGCGCCACGTCGCACCGCGGCCCCTCCCCGCAAGCCGGCCAAGCGCGAGCCCTTCCGGATCGGCCAGTTCCTGCGCGAAGTCCGCTCGGAGCTCCGCCAGGTGGCCTGGCCCAACCGGGCCGAGGTCGTGAACTACACGACGGTCACGCTCGTCACCCTGCTGGCGCTGATGTTCTTCATCTTCATCCTCAACTTCCTCTTCGCCAAGGGCGTACTTTGGCTCTTCAAGACCTGATCGGCATGACTGTGACCCACGACGACACCGGCCCCCCCGGGGGCGACGACACCGGCGCCCCCCGGGCCGACGACACCGGCCCCGGCGGGGCCGAGGCCCAGGCCCACGGGGCCGAGCCCGCCGCTCCGGAGACCGCCGTGGAGGCCGGGGCCGAGACCCGGTCCGATGACCTCGACGCCGAGTACGCGGAGGCCGGCGACGGCGACGGCGACGGCGACGAGCAGGGGCCCATCGTCGTCAGCCCCTACGACCAGCCCGGGCGCTGGTACGTCGTCCACACCTACGCCGGCTACGAGAACAAGGTGAAGTCGAACCTGCACAGCCGGACCGCCTCGATGGGCATGGAGGATCGCATCTACGAGGTGGTCATCCCCATGGAGGACGTGGTCGAATTCAAGAACGGCAAGAAGGTGGTCGTCCAGAAGAAGGTCTTCCCCGGCTACCTCCTCTGCCGGTGCGAGCTCGACGACGACAGCTGGTCCGTGATCCGCAACACCCCGGGCGTCACCGGCTTCGTCGGCCCCGGGACGAAGCCCACCCCGCTGTCCCGGCGCGAGGTCGAGGGCATCCTGCAGGTCAAGGTCGAGGGGGTGGAGGCGCCGTCCAAGCGCAGCCGGCCCCGCCTCGAGCACGAGGTGGGCGAGACGGTCCGGGTCAAAGAGGGACCCTTCGCCGACTTCTCGGGCCAGGTCGCCGAGATCAACGAAGACCAGCTCAAACTCAAGGTCCTGGTCAACATCTTCGGCCGGGAGACCCCGGTCGAGCTCGAGTTCAGCCAGGTCGCGAAGCTCTAGGCCGCGGCACCACCAAGGAGATCCACCCGATGCCCCCCAAGAAGAAGATCCTTGCGGTCGTGAAGATCCAGTTGCCCGCAGGCGGTGCCACGCCTGCGCCCCCGGTCGGCACCGCCCTCGGTCCGCACGGGGTCCAGACCATGGACTTCTGCAAGCAGTACAACGCCGCCACCGAGGCCCAGAAGGGATCGATCATCCCGGTCGAGATCTCGATCTACGAGGATCGGACCTTCTCCTTCCTGCTGAAGACCCCACCGGCCGCCGCCCTCCTACGCCAGGCCGCCGGCCTCGAGAAGGGTGCCGCCACCGCCGGGCGCGAGCAGGTGGCCACCGTCACCGACAGGCAGATCGAGGAGATCGCCGTCATCAAGCTCCCCGACCTCAACACCGACGACCTCGAGATGGCCAAGCGCCAGGTGGCCGGCACGGCCCGCTCGATGGGCATCGCCGTCGCCGGCTGAACCTGACGCACCCGAGCACGACACCACCACGGAGAGACCGACATGTCCAGGGGTAAGAAGTACCGGGCCAGCATGGCCATGTTCGACCGCCAGCAGCTCTACGCGCCGGTCGACGCCGTCGAGCTGGTCAAAGCGTCGGCGAAGGCCTCGTTCGACGAGACGGTCGAGTTGGCCGTCCGCCTCGGCGTCGACCCCCGCAAGGCCGACCAGATCGTCCGGGGCACCCTCTCGCTGCCGGCCGGCACGGGGCGGACCGCCCGGGTGGCCGTGTTCGCCGCCGGCGAGAAGGCCGCCGATGCCCGGGCCGCCGGCGCCGACGAGGTCGGGGCCGACGACCTCGTGGCCCGGGTGGCCAACGAGGGCTTCCTCGAGTTCGACGTGGCCATCGCCACCCCGGACATGATGGGCCAGGTGGGGACCCTCGGCCGGGTGCTCGGACCCCGCGGCCTCATGCCCAACCCGAAGACGGGCACGGTGACCGAGGACGTGGGACGGGCCGTCCTCGAGTTCAAGGGCGGCCGGGTCGAGTACCGGACGGACAAGGTCGGCAACGTCCACATCCGGGTGGGCAAGGCCTCCTTCGAGGCGGCCCAGCTCCTGGAGAACCTCCACGCCGTCATGGACGAACTCCACCGGGCCAAGCCCGCCTCGTCCAAGGGCCGCTACGTCCGGGCCGTCACCCTCTCGTCGACCATGGGACCGGGGGTCCACATCGACCCCCTCCTGGCCCGCAAGGCCGACGAGCCGGTGGCCGCCGGCGCCTGACGGGTGGCCCACCCGGCCTGGGTGGGGTAGAGTTCCCGCTTTGCAGATCTGAAGACGAACTGCCGTAGACCTCCGGCGTGCCGCTCCCGGCACCGAAGGGACCCCGAGGGGTCCGCCCGACGAGGCGTTCCGTTGCGAGCACCCGTTGCCCGCGCGTGGCGACCCGCCGGAGGATGCGGCCCGAACCAGAGCACGCCGCTCGGTGGAGGGACGATGGAGAATCCGAGGCCGGAGAAGGTCGCCGTGGTGACCGAGGTGCGGGAGCGCCTCGACCAGGCCGACGGCGTCGTGCTCACCGAGTACCGGGGCCTCACGGTCGCCCAGCTGGCCGAGCTGCGCAAGAGCCTCTCGGCGGTCGGGGACTTCAAGATCTACAAGAACACGCTCGTTCGCCTGGCCATAGCCGGCAGCGAGCACGAGGGACTCGCCGAGCTGCTGACCGGCCCGACCGCCATCGCCTTCGTGGATGGCGAGATCTCGGCGGCGGCGAAGGCACTCCGAGACTTCGCCCGGGCCCATCCCGCCCTTGTCGTGAAGGGTGGCCTGGTCGCTGGCGGCTCCCTCAGCAGCCAGGACCTGGGGCTCCTTGCGGACCTGCCGTCGCGCGACGTCCTCCTCGCCCGGTTCGCCGGGGGCCTCGCGGCGCCGCTCCAGCAGCTGGCCGGCCTCATCCAGGCCCTGCCCCGCAACCTCGCCTACGGCATCTCGGCGCTGCTCGAACAGCGCCAGGCGGCAGAGCCCGCTGGGGCGGAGGCCGCCGCGGAGCCGGCCGAGAGCGACGCTGCCGGGCCCGAGGAGGAGGCTCCGCCGAGCGAGGTCGAGGCCCAGGCCGGGGAGGCCGCCGAGGAGCCGGCCGAGCAGACCTAGGCGCGCTCGGCCGAAACGATCGCACACGAAGAATCGAGTAGAGAAAGGAATCCCATGGCTGGGACCATCACCAAGGACCAGATCCTGGACGGCATCGCATCGCTCTCGGTATTGGAGCTGAGCGAGCTGCTGAAGGAGTTCGAGGAGCGCTTCGGCGTGACCGCAGCGGCGCCCGTCGCCGTGGCGGCCGGTCCGGCACCCGGCGGTGCCGGCGCCGACGCCGGCGAAGAGGAGCAGACCGAGTTCGACGTCATCCTCACGGCCGCCGGTGACAAGAAGATCCAGGTCATCAAGGAGGTGCGCTCGCTGACCAGCCTCGGCCTGAAGGAGGCCAAGGACCTCGTCGACGGCGCGCCGAAGCCACTGCTCGAGCGCGTCAACAAGGAGACGG
>DAHVAJ010000065.1 GCA_027314705.1 Acidimicrobiaceae bacterium | reverse complement strand
GGGCCGCCACCAGGTGGGCCCGGCGTACGGCGTCGACGACCGGACCGACAGTGGCCGCCTCGTCCCGGGCCGGGACGCACACGGTCACGGCACGGCCGGCCTTGGCGTCGTGCAGGGCGTCGGCGGCGAAGCGCTCGGCGTCGATGGTGCGGATGGCGTCCTCCACCGTCCGATCATGGCCCACGGGCGGTGGCCGGCCGCCACCGCGCGCTCGCGGCGGTCGGCGGGAGCGGGAGGGATTGACGGCGACGTGGGAATTCGACCACCATGGTGCGATCATCCAGAGCGGCTGAGGGACGGGCCCAGTGACGCCGCGGCAACCAGTGACCTCCGGACGCCACGCAGCCTGTGGCCGGGCGGCGGCCCACCAGGTGCCAATGCCCGACCGATGAGGAGGACCATCGTGGACCAGGTCACCGGGCTGCGCTGTCGGGAGTGCGGCCGCGAGTTCCCCGTCGAGGCGTTGCACGTCTGCGACTTCTGCTTCGGCCCCCTCGAGGTGGCCTACGACTACGAGGCCATCGCCGCCATCGTCACCCGAGAGCGGATCGCCGCCGGTCCTCGCTCCATCTGGCGCTACCGAGACCTGCTGCCCGTCGACGACGCCGCACCCGTCGACCTCGGCGCCGGCTTCACGCCCCTTGTGCGCGCCGACCGCCTGGCCGCCGAGCTGGGGCTGGGCGAGCTGTGGATCAAGGACGACACGGCCAACCCCACGGGGTCCTTCAAGGACCGGGTCGTGTCGGTCGCCCTCACGAAGGCCCGGGAGCTGGGCTTCAAGGTCGCCGCGTGCGCCTCGACGGGCAACCTGGCGAACTCGGTGGCCGCCCACGCCGCTCGGGCCGGGATGGCCTCCGTGGTCCTCATCCCGAGCGACCTGGAGGCGGCCAAGATCACGATGACCTCCGTCTACGGCGGCACGGTGGTGGCGGTCGACGGCACCTACGACGACGTCAACCGGCTGTGCGCCGAGCTGACGAGCGAGCATCCGACCTGGGCCTTCGTCAACGTCAACGTGCGGACCTTCTACGCCGAAGGGTCCAAGACCCTTGCCTTCGAAGTGGCCGAGCAGCTCGGCTGGCAGGCGCCGGACCACGTCGTGGTGCCGATCGCCTCGGGGAGCCAGCTCACCAAGGTCGCCAAGGGTTTCGCCGAACTGGGCCGGGTGGGGCTCCTCGGCGAGGTGCCGTCGGTCCGCATCTCGGGTGCCCAGGCCGCCGGGTGCTCGCCCGTCGCCACCGCCTTCGCCGAAGGCACCGACGCCATCCGGCCGGTCAAGCCCTCGACCATCGCCAAGTCGCTGTCGATCGGGAACCCGGCCGACGGCTGGTACGCGCTCCAGGCGATCCGCGAGAGCGGCGGCGCGTGCGCTGCCGTCACCGACGACGAGATCGTCGAGGGCATCCGGCTGCTCGCGCGGACCGAGGGCATCTTCGCCGAGACGGCCGGCGGCGTGACCATCGCCACGCTGGCCAAGCTGGCGGCCCAGGGCGTGGTCCGCCGGGACGAACGGGTCGTGGCACTCGTCACCGGCCACGGGCTCAAGACCGTGGAGGCCCTGGCCGGCGTCGTCCGCCCGACCGTGACGATCGCCCCCACGCTCGACGCCTTCGACGCCGCCGTGGGGAGCCTCAGCGGCCTCGACGGTGCCTCCGGTGCCCCCGGGGCCGCCGATCCGGTACCGTCCACTGTCACCCCCGCTGCAACGACCCAGGAGGAGCCCACCCGATGAGCGTGTCCGTCCGCGTTCCCGCCCAGTTGCGCACCCTGACCGGAGGCGTGGGGGAGGTGCAGGTCGAGGCCACCACCGTGGGTGAGGCGCTCAAGGCCCTGGACGTCGCCCACCCGGGCTTCGCCGAGCGGTTGTTCGACTCGGCGGGCGAGCTGCGCCGGTTCGTGAACGGGTTCGTCGCCGACGAGGACGTGCGGTTTCTCGACGGGCTCGCCACCCCCGTCGCCGAGGGCCAAGTGATCTCCGTGGTCCCGGCCGTCGCCGGGGGCTGAGCCGGAGGGGGCCGACGGCCACGGGTCCTCCCTCCGACCCGGTTGCACGCGCCGGGCGAGCGTGGTTTGCTGTTGGCACTCGACGAATGAGAGTGCTAACGAGCTGGTAGCCTCTCGGCAGGATCCCTGCCGGCGGCCCAGCCGGCCGACCCAACGGAGGACACGTCCAAGATGCCCAAGCTGATCGCCTTCAACGAAGACGCCCGGCGGGCGCTCGAGACCGGCATGAACAAGCTGGCCGACGCCGTACGGGTCACGCTCGGCCCGAAGGGCCGCAACGTCGTGCTGGACAAGAAGTGGGGCGCCCCCACCATCACCAACGACGGCGTCTCGATCGCCAAGGAGATCGAGCTCGAGGACCCCTACGAGAGAATCGGGGCCGAGCTCGTGAAGGAGGTGGCGAAGAAGACCGACGACGTCGCCGGTGACGGGACCACCACCGCAACCGTGCTGGCGTGGGCCATGGTCCGGGAGGGCTTGCGCAACGTGGCTGCCGGCGCCAACCCGATGTCGCTCAAGCGGGGCATCGAGGCCGGTGTCGAGGAGGCCGTGAGCTCGATCCATGCCCTGGCCCGGGAGACCGAGTCCAAGGGCCAGATCTCCCAGGTGGCCGCCATCTCCGCCGCGGACACCGAGATCGGCGAGATGATCGCCGAGGCCATCGACAAGGTGGGCAAGGACGGCGTCATCACCGTGGAGGAGTCGCAGACCTTCGGCATGGAGATGGACCTCGTCGAGGGCATGCGCTTCGACAAGGGCTACATCTCGCCGTACTTCGTGACCGACCCGGAGCGGATGGAGGCCGTCCTCGAGGACCCCTACATCCTGCTCGTCGGCTCCAAGATCTCGGCGGTTCGCGACCTGCTCCCGGTCCTCGAGAAGGTGATGCAGAGCGGCAAGTCGCTGGCCATCGTCGCCGAGGACGTCGAGGGGGAGGCCCTCGCCACCCTGGTCGTCAACAAGATCCGCGGCACCTTCAAGAGCACGGCGGTCAAGGCTCCCGGCTTCGGCGAGCGCCGCAAGGCCATGCTCCAGGACATGGCGATCCTCACCGGCGGCCAGGTCGTCACCGAGGAGGTCGGCCTCAAGCTGGAGAACGTCGGCCTGGACATGCTGGGCCGTGCCCGCAAGGTGGTCGTGACGAAGGACGAGACGACCGTGGTCGAGGGCGCCGGCGACGAGGCGGACATCAAGGGCCGGATCAACCAGATCAAGGCCGAGATCGAGAACACCGACTCGGACTACGACCGGGAGAAGCTCCAGGAGCGCCTGGCCAAGCTGTCGGGCGGCGTGGCCGTGATCAAGGTTGGCGCCGCCACCGAGGTGGAGCTCAAGGAGAAGAAGCACCGCATCGAGGACGCGGTCTCGACCACCAAGGCGGCCATCGAGGAGGGCGTGGTCCCCGGCGGTGGCGTGGCCCTGCTGCGGGCCCAGTCGGCGGTGCTGGACCGGGCCGAGAAGCTCGAAGGTGACGAGGCGACCGGGGCCCGGATCGTGGCCCGGGCGGTCGAGGAGCCCCTCAAGCAGATCGCCGTCAACGCCGGCCTCGAGGGCGGCGTGATCGTCGAGCGGGTGCGCAACATGAGCGGGCCCGAGGGCCTCAACGCCGCCACCGGCGAGTACGGCGACCTGTTCGCCGCCGGCGTCATCGATGCCGCCAAGGTGACCCGCTCGGCCCTGCAGAACGCGGCGTCCATCGCCGCCCTGTTCCTCACCACCGAGGCGGTCATCGTGGACAAGCCCGAGGAGGCGGCCGCAGCCATGGCGGGGGGCGGGGGGATGGACGACTTCTAGCCCACCGACCTCCGGGGCGGTGACGAGGGGCGTCCCGTCGGGGCGCCCCTCGTCCGTTCCCTAGACTGCGGGCATGCCTGAACCCCTCGCTCCCTCGGTCGGCTGGGGCGTGCTCCACCTCTTCTGCAAGCTCCCGCGGGCGACCGGCGGCGGAGGCGGGCGGGTCGACGCCGAGGGCGTGGTGCGGGCGACCAAGGATGCCGAGGCCGACGGCGTCCAGGTGGTCACCGTGGCCATGCTCGGCCACAAGGCCGACCTCGGGGTGATGGCCCTCGGTGCCGACCTGTGGCGCCTGCGCCGGCTCCAGTCCGAGCTCGGGGCCGCCGGACTGGTCGTGGCCGACTCCTACACGTCGCTCACCGAGCTGTCCGAGTACGCCCAGGGCGTCCCCGAGGAACTGCGCGAGATGCGGCTCCATCCGCAGCTGCCCCCGGAGGGCAAGCCGGCCTTCTGCTTCTATCCGATGTCCAAGCGCCGGGGCGACGGTGCCAACTGGTACACCCTCCCCTACGACGACCGCAAGGCGTTGATGTACGCCCACGGCGCGTCGGGGCGCACGTTCGCGGGCCGCATCCTCCAGGTCGTCACCGGCTCCACCGGGCTCGACGACTGGGAGTGGGGGGTGACCCTCTTCGGGGTCCACCCCGACGACATCAAGGAGTGCGTCTACACCATGCGCTTCGACGAGGCGTCCTCCCGCTACGCCGAGTTCGGCCCCTTCCTCACCGGCATGGTGGCGCCGGTCGAGGAGGTCCTCGCCCACCTGCTCCCGGACGGATGAACCCGACGGCGGCGGCCGAGGACGCGACCGGCACGGCGGTGGCCCACCTCGACGCCCTCCGGGACGAGCTGCGGCGGCTCGGGACGGTCGTCGTCGCCTTCAGCGGCGGGGCCGACAGCGCCTTCCTGGCCCACGTGGCCACCCGCACCCTCGGGGCCGGGCGGGCCCGGTGCGTCACCGCGGTCTCGCCCTCCCTGGCGCCGGAGGAACTCACCGACTGCCGGGCCCTGGCGACGGAGTGGGGCCTCGACCACCGGGAGGTGGCGACCACCGAGTTCGACGACCCGGCCTACGTGCGCAACGACGGCGACCGCTGCCGGCACTGCAAGGAGGCCCTCATGGAGGCCCTCGGACCGGTCGCCACGGTCGCCGGGCGCGACGCCACGGTCGTCCTCGGGGTCAACCTCGACGACCTGGCCGACCACCGGCCCGGCCAGGCCGCGGCCGCGGCCCGGGGGGCGGTCTTCCCCCTGGTCCGGGCCGGCTTCACCAAGGCCGACGTGCGCGAGTGGTCCCGACGGCTGGGCCTACGCACCTGGGACAAACCGGCGGCGGCCTGCCTCGCCTCCCGCGTCCCCTACGGCACCCCGGTGACCCTGGGCACGTTGGCCTCCGTGGCCGGGGCCGAGTCCGGGCTCCGGGCCCTCGGGCTGCGCGAGCTGCGGGTCCGCCACCACGGCGACACCGCCCGCCTCGAGGTGCCCCTCGGCGACCTCGGCCGGGTGGTGGACCTGCACGAACAGGTGGCCGCCGCCGTTCACGCCGCCGGGTACCGCTACGTCACGCTCGACCTCGACGGGTTCCGGTCCGGACGGCTCAACGACGCGCTGGGTGCGACGTCGCCGGCGGACCCGGTCGGTGCGGCGGACCCGGCCGGTGCGGCGGGGACGGGGGTGGGGCGATGATCGGCGTGCGGGTCCGGCTCACCTTTCCCGAGGCGCTCGTCCGCGAGCCGATCATGGCCCGTCTGGTCACCGAGCAGGGGGTGGTGCCGAACATCCGCCGGGCCGACGTGGGCGAGCACTCGGGCTGGATCGTCTGCGAGCTCGACGGCGAGGCCGTGGCCATCGACCGGGCGCTCGAGTGGCTCGGGGCCCAGGGCGTCCAGGTCGACCTGCTCGGTGACATCGTCGAGAGCTGAGCGGGACGAGGGTCCGGCGTGACCACCACCGGACCCGGACCCGACGCAGGAGCCGGCCGGTACGTCGACCACCGGGCCGCCAACCGGGCCAACTGGGACGACCGGGTACCCGTGCACCTGGCCTCCCGCTTCTACGACGTGGAAGGGTGGCTCGACGGGCGCCCCGGCCCCCGGGCCCGGGAGGTCCGGGCCCTGGGCGGCGTGGCCGGGCTCGACCTGGTCCACCTCCAGTGCCACATCGGCCTCGACACCCTGGCCTGGGCCGACGCCGGGGCCCGCGTGACCGGGCTCGACTTCTCGGCGCCGGCCGTGGCCGCGGCCCGGGACCTGGCCCGCCGGGCCGGGCTGGAGGCCCGGGCCACCTTCGTCACCGCCGACGTCCACGACGCCGTCGCCGTCCTCGGCGCAGGACGGTTCGACATCGTCTACGTGAGCCTCGGCGCCCTGTGCTGGCTTCCCTCCGTCGACCGCTGGGCCGACCAGGTGGCCGGCCTCCTGCGACCCGGGGGCCGCCTCCACCTCCACGACGTCCATCCCCTGGCGTGGGCCCTGGCCGACGACTCGCGCACCGTCGAGCACACCTACTTCGAGGAGCCCGACCCCTTCGTGGCCGACTCGCCGGCGACGTACACCGACGCGGTGCGCCCGCTGATCCACACCCGGTCCTTCGAGTGGAACCACGGCCTCGGCGAGGTGGTGGGTGCGCTCCTCGACCGCGGGCTGCGCATCGACTCGCTGGTCGAGCACGACTGGACGGTGCACCAGCGCTTCCCGTGGCTGGTCGAGGCGGCCCCCGGGGAGTGGACGAGCCCACCGGGCACGCCGCGTCTGCCCCTCACCTTCACGGTGGTGGCGACGCTGGTCCCCTGACGGGCCCGCCGTCGGGGCCACGGTCGCCCCGGAGGACGCCACCGGGCGGTGCCCGCCGGGGAGGTCCGGTGGAGCCGGCGGGGCCCCCGGTCCCCCGGTCCCTCAGGAGCTGGCCGGATCGTCCGGGGTCCGGACGGTCCACCCGGCACCGGACACGGCACGGGGCTCGTAGAACAGGCAGCCCTCCGGGCAGGCGAACGGGAGCTGCTGGTTGGCGCCGATGCGGCACTTCTCCAACTTCTCCCCGTGGGCGGTGGTCTGCATCACGTAGTGCCGACAGTCGTCGAGAACGGCCACGCCCCATTCTGCCCGACCCGGACGGACGCCGGGGGTCGTGCGGTAGCGTCGTCCCCGTGGACGAGGAGCTCCCCATCAAGCAGCTGCTCCGGTGGAGCGAGGCGCTCGCCGGCATCGCCCGGACCGGCCTCGGGTTCACCGAGTCCCTCTACGAGCAGGAGCGGTTCGAGGAGGTCCTCCGGGTGGCGGCGGACATCCGGATGGCCATCGACGGAAGCGACGGCGTGGAGGACGTCGAGGGCATCGTCGAGGAGTGGCTCGGCACGGTGGGCAAGGGGGTGCCCGGCTACATCACCCCGAAGGTGGCCGTCGGTGCCGTCGTCGGCAACGACCGGGGCGAGCTCCTCCTCGTCCAGCGGGCCGACTCCGGTGTCTGGCTCTACCCGACCGGATGGGCCGACGTCGGCTACTCGGCGGCCGAGGTGGTGGTGAAGGAGGTCGAGGAGGAGACCGGCATCGAGGTCGAGGTCGTGCGGCTCATCGCCGTCCTCGACGGGCTGCGGGTCGGGATGAGCCGGGTCCCCCTCTACTCCCTGGTCTTCCAGTGCCGACCCACCGGCGGCGAGCTCCGGGCCCACCCCCTCGAGTGCGCCGACGTGGGCTGGTTCCCCCTCGACGACCTCCCGCTCCCGCTGGCCGGGGCCGACCGGTGGGGCGACCACGTGGCCGCCGCCCTGCGGGGCGAGCCGGTGGAGGTCCTCTACGACCCGGTGCGCTCCCCCGTCTGGCGGGGCGACGCCGAGCGGCACTGACCGCCACCGCCTCCGACCGGCACCGCCTCCGACCGGCACCGCCCCCGACCGGCACCGCCCCCGACCGGCGCACCCAGCGGTCCGGTGGCCCGGCGACCGGCGGTCGTCGTGGGCACCGAGCGGGCCCTCGCTACACTCGCCTTCCGTGGACCCGGCCCTGCCACCCCGCGATGCGCCCCCGGGCGGCGTCGACGTGCGCGAGGTCGGCGAGGTGACCGACGAGGTCGTCGAGGCCTTCGGGCGCCTCGTCCCGCAGCTCTCCTCGTCCTCGCCGCCCACCAGCCGGGACGAGCTGGTCGCCATCGCCGCCTCGGAGGCGAGCGTGCTCTTCGTCGCCCGGGGGGCGGACGGCACCATCGTGGGCTCCCTCACCCTGGCCGTGTTCCGCATCCCCACCGGGGTGCGGGCCTGGATCGAGGACGTGGTCGTCGACGACGGCGCCCGGGCGGCGGGCGTCGGCCAGGCGCTGGTCAGGGCGGCGCTCGACCGGGCCGGGGCGGCCGGTGCCCGGACCGTCGACCTCACCTCGCGGCCGAGCCGTGAGGCGGCCAACCGGCTCTACCTGCGGATGGGTTTCGAGGCCCGGACCACGAACGTCTACCGCAAGACGCTGGACCTGCCCGGATAGGCACCTGTCCGTGGCGGCCTGCCGCGGTCCGCGACCCCGGGCTCCGGACACCGGTGCGGCCGGGCGGACGACCAGGTCGAACGGATGTCGGGGGCCGCGCCGACGTCGGGGCCTGCGCGGACGTCGGGGGCCGCGCCGCCATCGGGGGCCGCGCCGCTGTCAGGGGCCGCGCCGACGTCGATGGGCGTGCGGTCGGTCCGGCGCGACCGGGCCGCTCAGTCGTCCAGGCCGCGGAGCAGGCCCGGCAGCTCACCCATGTCCCCGAAGGTGGCGTGGGCGCCGCCGAGACGCGCCGCCGGGGTGAGCGCGGCATACCCGAGCACCTTCATGCCGGCGGCCAGCCCGGCCCGCACGCCGTTGGGGCTGTCCTCGACCACGACGCACCGCGACGGGTCGACCGAGAGCGCCGCCGCCGCGTGCAGGAAGAGGTCCGGGGCCGGCTTGGCGCGCCGGACCATGTCGGCGCTGAAGATCCGACCCTCGAAGTAGGACCCGAGTCCGGTGACGGCCAGCGAGCGGTTGATCCGCTCCACGGTGCCCGACGAGGCCAGGCAGTAGGGACCCTCCAGGGCGTCGAGCACCCCGGTGATCCCGGCGACCGGCCGGAGCCTCGTCGAGAACGCCTCGAAGAGCCGGTCGTGGTACCGCTCGGCGAACGTGGACGGCAGCTCCAGCCCGGCGCGCTCCTCGACGGTCGAGCGGACCCCGTCGAGCGACCCGCCCATGAAGTCCCGGATGCACTCGTCGGCCGTGACCGGATACCCCTCGCCGGTCAGGACGGCGGCGAGCACCTCGTTGGCCAGGAGCTCGCTGTCGACGACCACGCCGTCGTTGTCGAAGATGACCAGTCCCACCGGGGCCACGGGTGCCAGTCTGCCCCGGCGGGTCCTCGGCGACAACGCCCCCCGGGGTACCGTGAGCCATGCCTTCGCTCACGGCCCCGGACGGCCTCACCTTCGAGTACGACACCTTCGGCAACGCGGCGGACCCGACCGTCCTCCTCGTGTGCGGCCTCGGGGGCCAGATGACCTCCTGGTCCGAGGGGTTCTGCCGGCGCATCGCCGACGCCGGCCGGCACGTGGTGTGCTTCGACAACCGCGACTGTGGACTCTCGTCCAAGTTCGACGGCGTGGCCGTGGACCTGGCCGATGTCGTCGCCGCCCTGCGGGCCGGCGGGCCGGCCGCGGCGCGCCGGGTGGTGCCCTACACCCTGAGCGACATGGCCGCCGACGCCGTCGCCGTCCTCGACGGCCTGGGGATCGGCCGCGCCCACGTGGTCGGCGTCTCGATGGGGGGCATGATCGCCCAGACCGTGGCCATCGAGCACGCCGAGCGCGTCCTCACGCTGACGTCGATCATGTCGATGACCGGGGAGCCGGAGTACGGGGCCCCGAGTCCCGAGGCACGAGCCTTCCTCATGGCCCCGCCGCCGCCGGACCGCGCCACGTTCATCGAACGCTCGACGGACTCCCTGGTCTGGATGTCCAAGCGGTACGCCGACCCCGCCGAGGTGCGCCGGAGCGCGGCGGCGGCCTACGACCGGTCCTTCTCCCCCGAGGGCACGGCCCGCCAGTTCATGGCCGTGGTGGCCAGCGGCTCCCGTGCCGACGGCCTGCGGGCCCTCGACGTGCCCACGCTCGTCATCCACGGGCTCGACGACACCCTCATCGACCCCTCGGGCGGTCGGCGCACGGCCGAGCTCGTCCCCGGTGCCCGCCTCCTGCTGCTCGAGGACATGGGCCACGACCGGCCCGAACCGCTGTGGCCGGACCTCTGCGGGGCGATCGTGTCGCACACCGCCGCGCCCGGACCGGGGCGGGTGCCCGGGCGGCGCACGTCGGGGTGAGCCGACCGGAGGACACGGCCGGTTCGGCCGTGTCCTCCCGGCAGTGGCGGGTGGGAGACTGGCCGGGTGGACCACCCCGATGGCGTCGACTCCGGCTGGCTGGCCGCTCGACCACCGGAACACCTCACGACGGCGCGTCTGCGCCTCGACCGGGCCCGGGACGGTGACCGCACCGCGCTCGTCGACGCGGTGAACCGCAGCCTGGCCGAGCTCCGTCCGTGGATGCCCTGGGCCCAGGAGCCGGCCACCGACGCCACCATCGGCGCGTTCCTCACCGTCGCCGACGAAGGGTGGGAGACCGGCACCGAGTTCCAGTACGCCCTCCGCCCCCTGGTGGACGACGGTCCGGCGGCGATCCTCGGGTTCGCCGGCCTCCACGCCAGCCTCGGGCCGGGCGCCCTCGAGATCGGCTACTGGGTGCGCAGCGACGCGGCCGGACGCGGCTACGCCTCCGAGGCGGCCGGGGCCCTCGCCGGGGCGGCCCTGGCCCTTCCCGGCGTGCACCGGGCCGAGATCCACTGCGACAGCCGGAACTCCCGCAGCGCGGCCGTGGCCGAGCGGCTCGGCTTCCGCCTGGCCCGGGTGGACCGGCGCGCCCCGCTCTCGCCCACCGGCTCGGCGGAGGTCCAGGTCTGGACCTGGCCTGCGGACCCGTGACCCGGGGGCGCCCGGCCGGCACGGCCCCTCGGCCACCGTTGCCGCCCCGGCCCGCGGACGGTCAGGACCCCCCGTTCACCTTCACCAGGTCGACGATGAAGATGAGCGTGTCGTTGACGGCGATGCCGGATCCGGGCGGGGGGTTGGGACCGTAGGCGAGCGCCGGTGGGATGATCAGCTCGCGCCGACCTCCGACCCGCATGCCGACCACGCCCTGGTCCCACCCGGCGATGACCTGGCCCTGGCCGAGGACGAAGGTGAAGGGCTGGCCGCGATCCCACGAGGCGTCGAACTGTTTGCCGGTCGAGTAGGCCACGCCCACGTACTGCACCGTCACCGAGTCCCCGGCCTTGGCCTGGGTGCCCGTGCCCACGATGAGGTCCTTCGACTCGAGCTGCGTGGGCGGCGCCCCGGGCGGCACCACGACGGCCGGCTTGGTCCCGAAGGTGCCGGCCGGGGACGGGTCGGCCACGGGTGCGGTCACCACGGTCGATGTGGACGGAGACGTGGCCGAGGTGGAGGCGCTGCTCGAGCCGCTGGTCGCCGAGCTGCCGCAGGCGGCCAGACCGAACGAACCGGCGGCCAGGGCGACGAGTGACCAGGAACGCAGGCGGGACATGGGAGGGATCCTTTCCGGAGGAGCCGGGGGACGGGCCGGTGCGGCCAGCGTCCCTCTGTCCCCGGAGACGGTAGCCGCGGCCGCACCCTCGCGGGCGCAGGCGGTTCCACCGTGACACCCCCCTGGGACCATGGGGCCATGCTCCTCTCCACCCTCCGGGAGGTCACCGACCGGCTGCGCTCCGGGCTCGCCGACCTCGACCCCGAGCGCCTCTCCGGCGCCGACGCCGCCCGCCTGCTCGAGGCCTTCGCCGAGGTCGAGCGGCTGGCCGCCGCCGGGCGCCTCCTGTCGGCCCGGCGCGTCGAGTCGTCGAACGTCTGGCGCCGCAGCGGGCACCGTTCGGCCGCCGCCCACGTGGCCCGGGCCTCCGGGACGGGCATCGGCCCGGCCATCACCGCCCTCGAGACGGCCCGCAACCTCGGCTCCCTCCCGGCCACCGACGAGGCGGTGCGACAGGGCCGGCTCTCCGAGGCCCAGGCCACGGAGGTCGCCGCGGCGGCCATCGTGCAGCCGGAGGCCGAGGCGGCCCTGGTGGAGACGGCCACGCACCAGCCGCTCAGCATGCTCAGGCTCCGGTGCCGGCGGGTGCGGGCCGCCGGGCGCGGTCGGCGCACCTCCTACGACGCCGTCCACCGGTCCCGCTACCTGCGCGACTGGGTCGACGCCGACGGTGCCGTGCGGCTCGACGCCCGGCTGGCCCCCGACGCCGGGGCCCGCCTCCTCGCGGCGGTGCACACCGAGGCGGCCCGCCTCGCCCGCCAGGCCCGGCGGTCGGGGTCCGACGAGCCCGCCCGGGCCATCGCCGCCGACGCCCTGGTCGGGTTGACCGCCGACCCGCCGTCGGACCGCCCCCCGGGGGCGGCACCGGGCGCCGTGGTGCACGTCCGGGTGGACCGCGACGCCCTGGTCCGGGGCCACGTGGCGCCCGGTGAGGTGTGCGAGATCCCCGGGGTGGGGCCGATCCCGGTGGAGGTGGCGCGGCGCCTGTCGGTCGACTCGCTGCTCAGCGTGCTGGTCACCCGAGGGGTGGAGGTCACGGCCGTCGCCCACGCCGGGCGGACCATCCCCGCCGCGCTGCGCCGGGCGCTCGTCGAGCGCGACCCGGTCTGCGTGGTCCCCGGGTGCGGGGCGCGGGAACGCCTCGAGATCGACCACGTCGAGCCCGTGGCCGAAGGTGGGTCCACGAGCCTCTCGAACCTGGTCCGCCTGTGCCACTGGCACCACTACCTGAAGACGCACCACCGCCACCGGCTCGAGCCCGACGGCCCGGGCTGGCGGTGGGAACCACCCGCCGATCCACCGACCGTGCCCGGACGCATCCGGCGCTCGGGCTGAGCCGGCCGGTCAGGCGGGGCCGATCTCTCCCGGGACGCCGGTCGACGGACCCGGCCCGCCGCCGGCCAGCCACGCCTGTTCGGCCAGCGATGCCACCTCACGCAGGGGCCGCCCCGTCTCGGCGGCTACGGCGGCCACGTCGTCGTACTCGGCCTTGACCCGCCCCGGCGCCACCTTGACCCGCACCGACCGGCCCTCGACCACGACCGTCTCGACCGTGCGCGACGCCGGCCAGCGCTCACCGGCGGTGTGCCGGACCCCGAGCGACCCGGTGGACGACCGGAGGAGCTCCCGCAGCCCGGGCACGTCGACCGGGTCGCACAGCACGTGCACCACGTAGCCCGGCCGGCCCTTCTTCATGACCACGGGCGCCAGCCAGGCGTCGTGCGCCCCGGCGTCGCCCAGGACGGCGACGGCGTGCGCCAGCTGCTCGCCGGTGGCGTCGTCGACCGTGGCCTCGAGATGGGACACGGGCTGTCCCGCTCCTGCGCCCGCGCCCGGGGTGCCGGCACCGGGCAGGCCCGGCGCGCCGGCCGGCCCCACCCGCACCCCGGTGACGACCTGGGTGCAGTTGGGCAGCTCGTCGAGCTCGCGCTGGCCGGCGCCGAACCCCTGACCGGTGACCTCCATGGCCGGCAGGGGCCCGAAGCCCGACGCCAGCGCGGCGAGCAGCGCGGCACCGGTCGGGGTGGTGAGCTCGACCGGTAGGTCCCGGCCCCAGGTGGGCACACCCCGGAGGAGGCCGACCACGGCCGGCGCCGGGTTCGGCAACAGCCCGTGGGCGGCGCGCACCATGCCGGTCCCCGTGGCCACCGGGCTGGCCCACACCTCGTCGACGCCGAGCACCTCGAGGGCCGCCGCCGTCCCCACCACGTCGATGACGGTGTCGTGCCCGCCGACCTCGTGGAAGTGGACCCGGTCCACCGGGCGCCGGTGGAGGGCGGCCTCCACCTCGGCCAGGGCGGCGAAGGTCCCCAGGGCACGCGCCGCCACCCGGACCGGCAGGCGGGCCTCCTCGACCAGGCCCACGACGTGGGCATAGGTGCGGACCACCACGTGGTCGTGGACGGTCACGACGGCCCGGCTGGCGGCGATGCCTCCCCGCAGCACCGGCTCCACGTCGAGGCCCCACCCACCGAAGGGCAGGCGCTCGAGCAGGGCGAGCACCTCGCCCACGTCGGCCCCGGCGTCGACCAGGCTGCCGAGGGCCATGTCCCCGGCGATGCCGGCGAAGCAGTGGAACCACGCCGCCGTCCGGCGCCCCGGGGACGGGGACGGGGGAGGTACCGGTCCGGTCCCACCCGGTGCCACGGGGCCGTCCGGGGTCGACGTCACGGCAGCATCCGGGCCACCGCGCAGGCCGCGCCGAAGCCGTTGTCGATACCCACCACGGTGATCCCGGCCGCGCACGAGGCGTGCATGGCCAGCAGGGCGGTGACCCCCTCGAACGCGGCACCGTACCCGGTGCTCGTGGGCACGGCCACCACCGGGGCCGGGGTGATGCCGCCCACCAGACTGGCCAGCGCCCCCTCCATGCCGGCCACCACCACCACGGCCTCGGCCGCGGCCAGCTCGTCGGCCGAGGCCAGGAGGCGGTGCACCCCGGCCACCCCGCAGTCGGCCAGCAGGGTCGGGCGCAGGCCGAGCCCGGTGAGGGTGGCCGTGCACTCCCGGGCCACCGGCAGATCAGCGGTGCCGGCCGTCACCACCAGGGTGCGGGCCGGCCGCGCCGGGGCCGGGCGCCACACCACGGTGGCCAGCTCGCCGCGCACCTGGTCCGCTCCGGTGGCCCGGCCCGTCACCGTGCGCACCCCGCCGGGATGGGCGGTGGCGGCGCGGTCCGCCTGGCCCTCGTCGGCCCGGGTGAGGATGACCGGGCCCCCGTCCTCGGCGAGGAGCTCCCCGACGATGGCGGCGCACTGCTCGGCGGTCTTTCCCTGGCCGTAGACGGCCTCGGGCAGTCCCTGGCGCAGGGAGCGGTGGTGGTCGACCCGGGCGAACCCGAGGTCGGCGAAGGGGAGGCGGCGGAGGCGGAGGAGGGCCTCATCGGGCGGGCACTCCCCCGAACGCACCTCGGCCAGCAGTCGCTCCAGCGCGAGTTCGTCCATGATGTTCACTATCCTGCCCGTCCATGGGCGCGGACGCATCCCCGGGTTCGTCGGCGGGCGCCAACCTGCGCATCGCCTTCCTCGGCCCGGAGGGCACCTTCACCGAGGAGGCCCTCCTCAGCCAGGCCGACTATGCCGCCGCCCGGCTGCTCCCCCACGACTCCCTCGCCGAGGTCCTCGATGCCGTCGGCTCGGGTCGGGTCGACCTCGGCTTCGTCCCCATCGAGAACGCCATCGAGGGGACGGTCCGCGACATCATCGACAGCCTGGTCTTCGACGTCGACCTGCGCATCCAGCGCGAGGTCGTCCTCGACGTCCACCTCCACCTCATGGCCCCGCACGGAACGCCCCTCGCCGCCGTCGAACGGGTGGCCTCCATTCCGGTGGCCACGGCCCAGTGCCGGAAGTTCCTGGGCGAGCGCCTCCCGGGGGTCAGCACCGTGGCCACCGAGTCGACGGCCGATGCCGCCCGGCTGCTCGGCGCCGGCGACCCGTCGCTCGCCTCCCGGCCCACGGCGGCCATCGCCCCGCGGCTCGCCGCCGAGCTGTACGGGCTCGAGATCCTGGCCGAGTCCGTCGAGGACCACCCGGACAACCAGACCCGCTTCGTCTCCCTGGCCCGCACCGGCATCCCGGCCCCCACCGGTCACGACCGCACCAGCATCGCCTGCTTCCAGTCGGCCGACCACCCGGGAAGCCTCTACGCCATCCTCGGGCACTTCGCGGCCCGCAACATCAACCTCACCAAGCTCGAGTCCCGTCCGACCAAGCAGGCCCTCGGCGACTACTGCTTCATCATCGACTTCGAGGGCCACGTGGCCGACGCGGTCGTGGGTGACTGCCTGCGGGACCTCCGGGCCGAGCTGGCCGGGGTCAAGTTCCTCGGCTCCTACCCGGCGGCCGGCGAGGCCGGGGAGGCCATCCGCGAGGAGGCCGGCGCCTCGTCGCGCGCCGCCGGCGCATGGCTCGACGGCCTGCGGGCCGAGGTCGCACCGGGCTGACACCGCCGAGGTCACCCTGCCCGGGGCGGGCTACCCTGGCGGCGCCGGGAGGGATGGCAGAGCGGACGAATGCACGGCTCTTGAAAAGCCGCGAGGTGCGAGCCTCCGTGGGTTCGAATCCCACTCCCTCCGCCGAGGCCGGGGCCCGGGCACGAGGTCGCTCCCGGTGCGAGACTGGGGACCTTGACCCTCGACCCGCACCCGGCCGTACGGCCCCTGGCCGTCCTCCTCGGCACCTGGTCGGGCCGGGGGCACGGGGAGTACCCGACCATCGAGCCGTTCGACTACGCGGAGACCGTGGTCTTCTCGCACGCCGGCACCCCGTTCCTCGCCTACCGCCAGCGCACCACGCACGCCGGTGACGGCCGTCCCCTCCATGCGGAGTCCGGCTTCTGGCGCATGGCCGGTCCCGGCCGGGTCGAGCTGGTGGTCGCCCACCCGACGGGGATCGCCGAGATCGGCGAGGGGACCTTCGACGGCGCCACCGTGCGGCTGCGCTCGACCTCGGTCGCCGGCACGACCACGGCCAAGGAGGTCACCGCGCTCGAACGCGACGTGTCCGTCGACGGGGACGTCCTGCGCTACGAGCTCAGGATGGCGGCCGTCGGGCAGCCGCTGACGCACCACCTCGCCGCCGAGCTGCGGCGCGTCGGGTAGGCGGGCCACCGGGCCCGCCGGTGTGCTCCGGGCCCCGGCCCGCGGTCGCCCCACCGCCCAGCGGTGCGGTGCCGTCCGGACCGGGTCAGCCCGCCGGGGCCCGGTCGGCCTCGCCGAGGGCGACGACCTCCTGCAACACCTCCCGGGCCGCGTCCAGTCGCCCGGGATCCACCCGTCGGCCGAGCGCACGGTTCAGGGCGCCGACGACCTCGACCACGTCGCGCCCGTACGCCGCTCCGGCCGGGGTGAGCACGACCTTGAGCCGCCGGCCGTCGAGCTCGTCGCGTGCGGTGGTGGCGTAGCCGCGCTCCTCGAGCCCGCCCACCACCTTTCGGGCCGCCTGACGGGTGACGCCCATCACCGCTCCGAGCTGGCCGACGGAGGCGGGGCCCCGGAGCAGGTGACGGAGCACGATGGCGTCGCTGCGGCGGTAGTCGTCGTGGCCGAACCGGGCCACCCGGTCCGCCATCTGGAGCACCCAGCTCAGGCGGGCGCGGGCCAGCACGTCGCCGAAGAGGGGGGCGGTCGGCGGTTCCGTCACGGCCTCGAGCCTACCCATGCGCAACCTGGTTGCCTGATCCGTTCAGCTAGGCAATCATGTTGCGTATCCCAGCAGCGGAGGGGGCATGGGCGGTCGGCGTGGAGTTCCGGGTGCGGTGGCCGCGGTCCTGCTGGCCTGCGGGCCGCTCCTCGCCGCGTGCGGGGGTGCGGTGGCCGCGTCCGGACGTGCCGGCGGGCCGGTCGCCCGCACCGATGCGGCGGGCACGGTCTGGCTGTGCCGTCCCGGGCTGGCCGCGGACCCGTGCACCTCCGACCTCGCCGTCACGTCGGTGCCGGCGTCGGGCGCGCGCACCGTCGCGCACCCCGCCCCGGCACGGAACCCGGCCGTCGACTGCTTCTACGTCTATCCGACGGTGAGCACCCAGCCGACGGCCAACGCCGACCTCCGGGTCCAGCCGGCCGAGATCAGCGCCGCCACCAGCCAGGCCGCACCGTTCTCCCAGGTGTGCCGGGTCTGGGCGCCGATGTACCGCCAACGCACCGAAGCGTCGCTGGCCGAGGGTCTCGGCAACGACCCGACGGCCGACGGCGTCGCCTACCGGAGCCTCCTGGCCGGGTGGACCGACTACCTCGACCACTTCAACGACGGGCGGCCGGTGGTCTTCATCGGCCACTCCCAGGGCGCGGCCATGCTCGTCCGCCTGCTGTCGAGCCGGATCGATCCCAGCCCGGCACTCCGCGGCCGCATGGTCTCGGCCGTTCTCGCCGGGGGGAACGTGGCCGTCCCGATCGGCGGCACGGTCGGTGCCACGTTCAAGCACCTCCCCCTGTGCACCTCGTCGGGAGAGGCCGGCTGCGTCATCGCCTACTCGAGCTTCCCGGGCCGACCCCCCGCCGACAGCCTCTTCGGTCGTCCGGGTCAGGGCGTGAGCCTCCAGTCGGGCCAGACGGCGACCGGCGGCGTCGACGTGGCCTGCGTCGACCCGGCGGCGATCGGCGGCGGGACCGGCGACCTGGTGCCGTGGTTCCCCACGTCGACGTCCGCGCCCCCACCGCCTCCGGTGACCACGCCCTGGGTGACCTTCCCCGGGCTCTACACGGCGTCCTGCCGGCGGGCCGGCGGGGCCGCCTGGCTCCAGGTCGACGACGTGGCCGCCCCGGGAGACGACCGGCCCGTCGTCTCCGAGGTACTCGGCCCGGCCTGGGGGTACCACCTCGAGGACATCAACCTGGCGTCGGGGAACCTCGTCGGCGACGTGGGCCTCCAGGAGCGGGCCTACGCCGCCGCCCATCGCTGAACCCCGCCCCGGGGCGCCGGCCGGAGGGAGGGCGGGACGGCGGTGACCCGGGGGGCCCGCCACCGCCGCCGGCCGTGCGCCCCGCCGATCACGGCCGGCGGCCGCTCCGCCGATCACGGCCGGCGGCCGCCCGGCCGATCACGGACTCCGGCCGCCCAGCCGGTAACCTCCCCGGGGTGGTACACGAAGCGCCGGCCGCCGTCCCCACCGACGGCGCCCCGACCGGCGCCCCCGTCCCCCGACGCCCCTCCCGGGGGCCCGGTGATCGGACCTGGAAGATCGTCAGTGCGGTCGCCGCCCTCGCGCTGGTGGGCTTCGTCGTCTTCGTGGCCACCCGGCCCCGCCACCCGGCCGCCGTTCCCTACCCGGTCAGCCCACCGACCACCCTGGCCACCGGGACGGCGGCCCCGGCCTTCTCCCTCCCCCGCCTGGGCGGCGGCGCTCCGGTCACCCTGGCCGCCACCGCCGGCCGACCGGCGGTGGTCAACTTCTTCGCGTCCTGGTGCCGCGATTGCCGGGCCGAGCTCGGGGCCTTCGCCGCCTTCGCCCGGGCGTCGTCCGGCCGGGTGGCGGTGGTCGGCGTCGACGCCAACGACGGCGACGGCTCCGCCGCCCAGCCCCTCCTGGCCCAGGTCGGCGCCGACTATCCCGTGGGTGTCGACACCCGGGCCTCGACGGCCACGGCGTATCTGCTCACCGCCCTCCCGGCCACCTTCTTCCTCGACGCCCAGGGCCGGATCGTGCACGTGGCATTGGGGGCGCAGACGGTCGCGTCCCTCGACCGCTGGACGCGCGGCCTCGCCGCCGGGGGGACCGGGTGAGCCCGCCCGGGACGCCGACGCCCACCCCGGGCGGGCTCACCGCCGAAGAGCGGGCGCGCGCCCTGACCACCGGCGAGGTGCCCACCGACCGGGCCGCGGCCCTCCGGGCCGGGGCTCCGCCCGTCCCCCGCCGGGTGGTCGTGTGGGTGCTGGCGGTCATCTTCGTGTTCGGCTTCGGGGGCCTGGTCCTCGACCGCGCCTTCACCAACTCCGGCGCCGCCACCTCGGTGCCGACCACGACGCTGGCCGGCACGGGTCCGCCGGCGGTCCCGGTGGCCCCTGCCGCACCACCTCTCGCATCGTCGCTCGACGCCTTCATCGGCCTCAAACGACTCGGGACGGCCGCCGCGCCGGACGGCTCGATGGCGCTCGTGCAGCCCGACGGGTCGCTCTGGAGCCTCGACCGGGCCCGCGGCAAGGTGGTGGTCCTGACCTTCTTCAACCAGGGCTGCAACGACGTCTGCCCCGTCCTCGGCGCCGAGCTCCACCAGTTCCTCGCCGATCTGGGCCCGGCGGTGGGCTCGGTGCAGACGGTGGTCGTCAACACCGATCCCAACCACACGGCGGTCGACGCCGCCCCGGCCGCCCTCACCGCCACCGGTCTCGCCGGCCAGCCCGGCGTGCTCTTCCTCTCCGGCCCGATCGCCCGGCTCAACGCGCTTTGGGCCGACTACGGGGTCACCGTCACCGTGGGCCAGAACGCGTCCCAGGAGTCCCACAACGACATCCTCTACTTCATCGACCCGACCGGCCGCCTGCGGGCCGAGGCCGTGCCCTTCGCCGACGAGGCCCCCGACGGCACCTTCTCCCTGCCGGCGGCCGACGTCCAACGCTTCGCCCGGGGCATCGCCGCCTACGCCACCGACCTCCTGAGGCAGCCGTGACCGGGGACGCCGTCCCACCGGGCGAGTTCCGGCCCGCCTCCATGCCCCCGGCCTCCCTGGCCAGGGGGCGGGCCGTCTGGTACCGGCGTCCCTGGGTCCTGGTCGTGGCCGCCATCGTGGTGGTGGTGGCGGCCTCGATCCTGGTCGACCTGCCTCGGCCCGTCAGCACGGCCGACGATGCGGCCAGCCAGACCGCGTCGCTGAAGGAGATCAACCAGGACGTCGCCAGCTGCGGCTACGCCGTGTCCGAGACCTTCACCATCTACCAGGACCAGCAGACCGGGGCGCTCACGCCCTCGGACCAGGCCCTCGTCCCCACGCTCCTCCGGGACGACCAGACGGCGTGCTCGTTCACCAGCAGCGCCGTGTTCGACCTCACCAACAACATCCAGGTCCAGAACACGGCGGCGGGCCAGTACATCGACCGCACGCTGAGCGTGGTGACCACCTGGGTCACCTCGGACGCCCTGTCCGCCGTGGAGGACATCCAGGCCCTGTCCAAGCACCAGAACGACCAGAGCGCCCGCCGGGACCTCTCCCACCAGGAGGTCCTCCTGGCCCAGGACCGCGCCTCCGCCTTGGCCGACGTCCAGAAGGCCGCGCAGATCCTCGGCAGACCGCTGCCGGCCCCCGACCTGCCGGGGCTCCCCCACCTCATCGGCACCTGAGCCCCGGGGCCGGCGGGCCCCCGGTCGGTCCTCGGCGGGATCAGGCGGAGCCGTGGTCGGCGGGCCGCCCCCGGATGCGCTCCTGGCGGATCAGGCGGTACAGCTCGTCGTCGGGGTCCTCCTCCGCCTGCAGCCACCGCACCAGGTTCCAGAAGACGACCGGGACGAAGGCGATCCCGGTGAGGGCCCAGATGATCCCCGTGGTCAGCTGCTGGTCGGCCGAGATGCTGATGCCGTGGGCCGCGGTGTGGTCGTAGCCGTGGTACCAGGCACCGTGGGAGAGCCCGACCAGGTAGGCGACGACCCAGATGACCCACATGACCACCGCGGCCATGGCCACCCGGTGGGGTCGGGGGAGACGGGGGGTGAGCGGCGGCGACTCGACGAGCTCGAGCCACAGCCCGAGGCCCGGCACCACGAGCGTGACCGCCTCGACCACCACCAGGACGGGGTGGTGGGCGAGGGCGTCGACCGTGGGCGGGATGCGCCAGAGGACGGCGACCACGAGGAAGGTGCCGGCGAAGGCCACGGCCCGCAGGGGCTCGGGGTGCCGACGGCGGCCCAGGGCCAGGCGGTCGACCGGTCCGAGGCCGGCCGGGGCGATCAGCGCACCGTCCTCGCCCACCTCCGCCGGGGCCGGGGCCGCCAGCCGGAGGTGGCGCCAGGGGGCCCCGCAGGCGATGAGGGCCGGAACGGCCACGGCCAGGAGGGAGAACTGCAGCCCTTCGGCGAACTCGAACCTGCGGGCCGCGGTGGCCAGCGGCGGCACGAGGCAGGCGACGAAGACCACCCCTCCGACCACGGCGAGCACCGCACGGAAGGCGGCGACGCCGTCGCGGGACCGCAGCGTGGCGGTCCCGTCGGTCACCGCGAGGGGCCGCGCTGGAAGAATCCCCAGAGGCAGACGGCGAAGAGGGTGCCGAGCGGGATGACCAGGGTCAGCACCTGGGGCCCGATGTAGCTGTCCGTCGCGAAGGCCACCGGTAGGACCACCTCACTCTCGCTGCTGCGTCAGTCATCGTACCCGTCGGTGCCGAGGACCGGCAACGGTGGGGATCAGATCAGGTAGAACATCACCCAGAAGAGGGTGCTGGCCACGGCCACGAACCCCCAGAAGTAGGTGCAGGCCGACACGTTGGCCCGGAAGATCTGGGCCTGGGGGGACCCGCCGAGCTGGACCGGGCCGTCGTCGGCGGCCACCTTGCGCAGCCGCAACGACCGGGCCAGCACGGTCTCGATCCAGAAGGTGGCGCCGAAGAGCATCATGATGTTCATGACCGCCCAACCGATGAAGCACGAGGCGTAGCCGCTCGACCCGGGGTAGAAGGGGAGCTGGGTGAGCTGCCAGATCTGGAGGCCGAGCGCCACCAACCCGCCGAGGACCGCCGTCCAACCGGCCACCTCCCAGTCGATCACCGAACCCCTGCGCATGCGCCACTGCCCGTAGATGACCAGCACGGACGACACCAGGACCACCGCGTAGATGGACCAGCCGATGCCGGTCGGGGCGGTCACGTTGCGGGGCCGCCACAGCTGCCCGCTGTTGGAGGAACGGAGGTAGAAGTAGGCGAAGGCCTCCGACGCGAGCAGGAAGGTGAACATCCCGATGAAGAGGCGCCCACCCGTCCAGTAGGAGCCGATGGAGGCCCGCAGCTCGAACTCGCGCTCCTCGGGCGTCTCCGAGTACGCCGGCGTGGTGGTGGTGTCGGTCATGGTGTCCTCTCCGCTCACTCGGCCGACGTCGCCGATGTCTCGCCGGTGCTGGTGCCCGCCCGGGGTCCGGCTCCGGCCCCGACGAGCTCCTCACCGAGGTCGGCGACCGGCGGGGCACCCTCCTCGCCGTAGCGGTAGGGGTCGGTCAGCACGACGGGGATGCGCTCGAAGTTGTAGTAGGGCACCGGGCTGGCCGTCTGCCACTCGAGGCCGAGCGAGTTCCACGGGTTGGGCGGGGCCGGCGTGGGCTTGATGAAGATCGACCAGGCGAAGTTGGCGATGAACACCAGGAAGGAGGACCCCAGGATGAAGGCGCTGACCGACGAGAAGTCGTTCAGGGCCTGGAGGTTCTGCTGGTACTCGAAGACCCGTCGTGGCTGCCCGAGCAGGCCGATGATGAACATCGGGAAGAACGTGAGGTTGAAGAAGATGAACATCATCCAGAAATGGATCTGGCCGAGCTTCTTGTTCATGGTCTTCCCGGTCATCTTGGGGAGCCAGAAGTAGAGGCCGCCGAAGAGGGCGAAGATGAGTCCGCCCATGATCGTGTAGTGGAAGTGCGACAGCACGAAGAACCCACCGTGGACGGTCACGTTGACGGGGACGTCGGAGAGGAACACCCCGGTGACCCCGCCGATCAGGAAGTTGAAGAAGAGGGCCAGGGCGAAGAGCATCGGTACTTCGAAGCGGATCTTCGCCTTGTAGAGGGTGCCCATCCCCACCAGGAAGATGAAGCCGGTCGGGATGGAGATGAGTTCGGTGGTCAGCATGAACAGCGGCCGCATGTCGGGGTTGATCCCGCTCTGGAACAGGTGGTGCTGCCACACGAAGAAGGAGAGCAGGGCCACGCCGACCATCCCGGCTGCCGCCACCTTGTAGGCGAAGAGCGGTTTGCGGGTGAAGACGGGCAGGATCTCCCCCACGATCCCGAAGCCGGGCAGGGCCATGATGTAGACCTCGGGGTGCCCGAAGAACCAGAAGAGGTTCTCCCACAGGTACGAGCTGCCGCCGTGCTCGTTGACGTAGAAGGCGGTCTGGGCCGTGTGGTCGAGGATGCCGAAGAGCCCGGCGGCCACCAGGGTGGGCGTGGCCAGCGTGAGCAGGGCGCAGGTGGCCAGGATCGACCAGACGAAGATGGGCACCCGGCTCCAGGTCATGCCCGGGGCCCGGTAGTTGACGATGGTGACGGCCAGGTTGAACCCGGCGGCCATCATGCCCGAGCCGATGAGGGCGAAACCCACCAGGTAGGACATCATCCCGCCGGAGGCCTGGGTCTGGAGGGGGGCGTAGCCCGTCCAGCCGGTGGGGAAGCCCCCGTAGGGGAGGGCGGTGAGAATGACCAGGTAGCCGGCGCTGAAGATCCAGAAGCTGAAGGCCTCGATGCGGGGGAACGCGGTCCGGCGCGCCCCGATCATGATGGGGACCAGCCAGTTGCCGAGCGGTCCGACCACGGCGGAGGTGGCCATCATCATCATCATCGTGCCGTGCTCGCTGACGATGGAGATGTAGGTGCCCGGCCCGAACACGTGGCTGGTCGGCGAGAGCAGCTCGGTGCGGATGGCCATGGCCAGCAGGCCGCCGGTGAAGAGGAAGAGGAGGACGCCGATGACGTACTGGAGGCCGACCACCTTGTGGTCGGCGGTGTAGCGGAAGTACCTGGTCCAGCTCGTGGTCTCCTGCTCCGGGGCCGGCTCCATGCCCACCATCTTGGCCAGGGGGTAGTTGAGGGCACCGATGCCGATCAGCCATCCCAGAGCGCCGAGCAGGAGGCCCCCGGTGTTGGCGATGGCGTTGACCCCGCTGTTGGCCACGTAGTTGTAGCCGCTGGCGATCACGTTGCCCAGCCAGTGGCCGATCAGGTACCCGGCCACGGCCCCGACGATGGCCGTGCCGAGGTGCTGGCTCAGCCAGCCCGGTCGCGACGTCCACCCCTGGATTCCACCGGCGTGGGGGGGAGTCGGGTCCGGATAGGCGACCTCGGACTCTCGTTCGGCGCTGATGGTCATCGGGCGACCCCCGCCTTTCTGCTCTGCGATCCGCTGGTGGAGTTGGGGTGGACCATCACGAAGCCGGCTGTCTGGCGCCGTAGACCTCGGACGGGCTGTAGGGATCGACCGTGTTGTTGTAGTAGCCCCCGCCGGCGCCGTTGGCGTCGGGCACGTAGGTCCAGGCGAACGGGGGGAGGAGCCTGGTGTTGGCCGCCGTGGTCAGTTCGGTCTGGCGTGCCCAGGAGTCGAACTGGGCCTTGGGCACCACCTGGCCGAAGTTGTACATGGCCCCGTGCCACAGCCCGCACAGCTCGCTGCAGCGCACCGTGAACCGGCCGAGCTGGCGGGTGGTGGTGTAGGCCACGTTGTCCACCTGCGGGTTGGCGTCGGCCTTGATGCTCAGCTGGTAGGCCCAGAAGCTGTGGATGACGTCGAGCGACGTCACGTGGAAGGCGATCGTGGTGTCGGCCGGGAGGATGAGCTGCTGGGTCTCGAAGCCGCCGTAGGTCGGGTACCGGTAGGTGAACTTCCACTGCTGGCCGATGACCTGGACGGGCAGGATGTGGGAGGCCGTCGGCTTCCAGATGGGGTTGGGGCCCTGGCCGCCGCCGGCTCCGTAGTTCTGGATGAGCTCGTAGGTCCCGAAGCCGGCCAGGAAGAGCACGATCACCGAGGTGACGGTGATCCAGGCCGTCTGGACACGGAGATTGGTGCGGGCGGCCTCGCCCCCCACCGGTTCGGGCGCGTCCTTGCGCGACGCCCGCCACATGATGATCGAGTACCCGAGGTAGACCCACACGGCGAGGATGACGGGCAGGGCGATCACGAAGAGGATGTTGAAGTCGAGTTGGTTCTCCGCGGCCGACGAGGTCATCGTCCCCGGGGGCACGTGCGGGCCCACCAGGAAGTAGAAGAGCGGGTCGAGGATGGCGGACAGCACGATCCAGATGGCGAACATCCGCCAGAAGTGACGGGGCTCCGCCGACGGAGGGCCGGCCGGCTGGTGGGCCGAAGGGGTGGGGGCGGTATCGGTCATGCCGCCACGTCCAGGAAGCCGCCCATGTAGTTGATGGTGCTCATCGGTCCCCCGTTGCCGTAGAGGAAGCCCAGGCCACAGGGGACGAAGCACTGCCAGGGGTACTCACCCGGACCGGGGGAGGTGAACGAGAACCGCATGACGTTGTGGACGTAGTTCGTGGTGCAGGGTGCGGCGCCGCAGGTGTTGGTGGCGTTGGGGTCCACCCCCACCAGCGGGACGTTGAGCCCGATCGTCGGAATGGCGAAGGTGTGCCCCACGCCGTTCGCGTCGTAGGAGTTGTAGACGCTGAAGGTCGTGCCGTTGAGGCTGGCCGTGCCCCCGGTGGTGCCCTGGACGAGCCCCCACTGCTGGTTGCGCAGTGGGCTCCCCGAGTCGTACTGCTCGACGGTCACGTTGATCCGGGTGTGGGCCGGGACCTTCCACACCGTCGAGTGGATCCACTGGCCGCCCGGGTCTTTCACCAGATAGGAGACCCAGGTCGGGTGCTTGCCGAACCCGATGGCGCCCACCGTCTGGACCGTGAGGTCCACCGGCGCCCCGACCGCCTGGGCGCCCGTGAAGTCCACCACCTGCGGGTTGGGCGTCAGGAAGGTGACCACGGCGTAGACGGCGGCACCGACGGCCACGGCCAACAGCACGAGGAACGTCGAGAGCCTTCCTCCGAATGACATGGGCTCCTCCTCAGGACCAGTGCGCCCGAGGGAGCGTGTTCCCGACCGCCCCGCCAGTGCTCGGACGCATCGCGCTCACTCCCCCGACGGCGGACCGCATACACCTGTATGTCGTCCAATGTGAGTCGCACAGTACGACGGCCCGCGTGGAGGGTCAAGTATCGACGCGTGCGGCGCCGGAGTGGCCCGTCACCCCTGGGCCTCGGAGCCGGTGGGGAGGGTGCCGCCGGCGGCGGTCGGGCGGCGGAACGCCTCGGGTGGGGGAGCGCCCGCACGGCCGATCAGCCGGTCGAAGGTGGCCGAGAGCGAGCCGTCCTGGTCGATGGCCCGCCGGAGGATGACGGCCAGCGCCGGACCGGCCCAGAAGTCACCGCAGACCCAGAGGATGGCCGCGCCGATCTGCTGGTCGGCGAAGGGGGCGAGTGTCACGCCGGGCACGTGGGCGTAGATCGTGTACCAGCTCGTCGTGGTGAAGATGCTCATGGCCATGGCCAGGACGAACATGACCACGTTGGTGGCGATGACGGCCCCGGCCTGCCAGATCGGGCTGGCCGTCGGCCGCATCGGGTGGGAGGGGATGATCTGCAGCCAGAAGAGGATCCCGGTGGCGAAGAGGCTCCCGTGCATGAGCCAGACGTGGATGAGCTGGTTGCGCTCGGACAGGTCGAAGAGGGCCGGGAGGTGCCACGCCACCATCACCACGTTGAAGGAGAGCACCGACACCCAGGGGTTGCGCAGGATCCGCCCCGTCCCGCGCACCACGTGGCGCAGGGGCCCGAAGGCGACGAACCGGCCCACCCGGCGCCGTGCACCGACCGGCAGGGCGAAGAGCAGGGGCACCCAGGGGGCTCCGGCCACCACCAGGATCGGGGCGTAGAACCCGATCAACAGGTGCTCGACCATGTGGACGAAGAAGTAGTCGCCGGACCAGAAGTCGATCGGCGACTCGACGGCGAGCAGGAGGAGCCCCAGGCCCCCGTAGAAGAGGAGGGACCGGAGCCGCCGGCTCCGGGTCCGCGACGGCACCGAGCGCAGCCGGAGCCGGGCCAGCCCCAGCTCGTGGGCGACCACGACGAACGCCACGACCAGCAGGAAGGGGTCGAACGACCAGTTGTCGAGGAGGTAGTGCACGGGGCGGCCCCCAACGATCGGATGAGGGGCTCAGGCTACCGTCCGCACCACGGCCCGGCCCGGCCCGCCCGGCGGCGCCGTGCCCCGGCCCCGCCCGTCCGCCGCCCGTCCGCAGCCCGTCCGCCGGCCGTTCAGCGGCCGTTCAGCGGCCGTTCTCGGCGCCGCCGTCGGCCGGGCCGGCGTCGATGCCGGCATCCGACGCCAGGCGGCGCTGGTGGTCCTGCCAGGCCCGCAGCATGCCCTCGAACTCGGGGGCCACGGCCGGGGCGGCGGGGCGGCGGGACCGGCGACCGCTCCGCTGCACGGCGGCCTGTCCGTGGAGGACGTTCCACCACATGTAGAGCCCGAAGAGGCCGAAGAGCGGCCACTCGAAGACGTAGGCCCAGCTGAGGCTGTTGCCCGCCAGCGCCCGGTGGAGCTCGAACCAGAAGGCCACGGCGCACAGGGCCAGGCCCAGGGCCAGGGTGAGGTGGGCCTTGGCCGCCTCGGCACCGGTGAGGCGGGTCGCGTGCGGCTCCTCCCGCCCGGCCCCCCCGTCGGGTGCGCCAGCTCCGGGCGGCACGCCGGCCCCGGTGTCGGACAGGTCCACCCCCCCACCCTACCGACGGACGCCGGTGCCGGCCGCCTCCGCGCTCCGGCCCCCGGGTGCCGGCGGCCGGCGCCGCGGCGGCTACTCGCCGAACAGGAGGCCGTAGTTGGCGCCCCGCCGCAGATGGTGCCCGCCGTCGACGGCCAGGCACTCACCGGAGATCCACCCGGCCTCGGGACCGACCAGGAAGCGCACGGCGGCGGCGATGTCCTCGACCGTCCCCAGGCGCCGGATGGGCATCTCGGCCAGGTAGTCGTCGAGGAGGGGGCCGCCGGCCGTGATCGGGGCCATGAGCTCGTCGTCCACGATCCCGGGCCGCACCGTGTTGACCCGGATGCCCTGTGCCCCGAGCTCCTCGGCGGCATAGCGGCACAGCATGTCGATGCCGGCCTTCGCCGCCCCGTAGGCCCACAGGTAGCGGTGCGGGAAGTGGCCGGCCCCCGACGACATGCCGACGATCGAGCCCCCGCCGGCCTCGCCGCCCCCGACACCGGTGCCCACCCCGGCGGCCATGAGCGGGGCTCCGTGCTTGATGCACAGGAAGGTGCCGACCAGGTTGAGGTCGATGGTGGCCCGGACGGCGTCGAGGTCGGCCCCGACGAGCGGTCCCATGTGGGCGGCGCCCCCGGCGTTGGCGAAGAGGACGTCGAGGTGGCCCCGCGGCGAGGCCGCCGCCGCCACCGCCGCCGCCACCTGCTCCTCGACCGTCACGTCGGCGACGACGTAGCCGGCTGAGCCCCTCGGTCCCCCGGCCGCGGCCGCCCCGTCCGCCACCCGGCCGAGCTCCGCCACGGCCCGGGCGAGCGTGTCCTCGGTGCGCCCGCAGACGGTCACGTGGGCGCCGTCGCGCACCAGCCGGGTGGCGGTGCCCAGTCCGATACCGCTCCCGCCTCCGGTGACGAGGGCGGTGTAGCCGGCGATGCCGGTCGTCGGGTCGTCGGTGAGACTCACGGCTGCACTCCTCGCTCGGGCGGGCACCGGCGGGCCGCCGGCACCGGGCCCGAGTGGCACCCGGGTCCCGCAGGCAGGCAGCATGCTACGGACCGTGCCGCCGGGCAATCTCGCCGGGCGGAGGTGCCGGCACCGGGGACGACACCGGGGACGGCACCCGACAGGGGGAGGCTCCGCGTGGCAGATCCGCAGTTCAACCTGGCCGACCTGTTCGAACTGGTGGTCGACACGGTGCCGGACCGGCTGGCCCTGGTGGCCGGCGACGTGCGGCTCACCTACCGAGCCCTCGACGAGCGGTCGAACCGGTTCGCCCACCACCTCGGTGCCCGGGGGCTGGAGGTCGGTGCCCCCGTGGGCATCCTGGCCCGCAACCGGGCCGAGTGGGTCGAGGCCATGGTCGGGTGCTACAAGGCCCGTGCCGTCCCCGTGAACCTCAACTACCGCTACGTGGCGCCCGAGCTCGCCTACGTGGTCGACGACGCCGACCTGGTGGCCCTGGTCTACGAGCGCGAGCTGTCGCCACTGGTGGCCGGGGCGCTGGCCGAGCCGGTCGCCCGGATCGCCGCCGCCCGGCTGCACCTGCTCGAGATCGACGACGGGACGCCGGCTGGCGGGCCGGATCCGCTCACTGCGGCCGGCGCCCCGCCCGTCCCCTATGAGGCGGCGTTGGCCACCGCCGCCGCCGGTCGGGGCTTCGGTGCGCGCTCGCCCGACGACCTCTACGTGCTCTACACCGGGGGCACGACGGGCATGCCCAAGGGCGTCCTCTGGCGCCAGGAGGACATCTTCTTCGCGGCCATGGGCGGCGGGGGGTGGGGAGCGGAACCCGTCACCGCGGCGACCGAGCTCCCCGGGCGGCTCAACCGGGACGAGTCCGGCCGGCTGCCCATGCTCGTGGTGGGCCCGCTCATGCACGGCAACGCCCAGTGGGCCATGTGGAACGCCTTCATGATGGCCGGGACGACCGTGCTCTACACCGGGCGCCGCTTCGACGCCGATCGCCTCCTCCGCCTCATCGGTGAGGAGCGGGTGGTCTCCACGGCACTCGTGGGCGACGCCATGGCGCGACCGCTGGCCGAGGCCCTGTCCTCGGCGGCGCCCGGCACCTACGACACCTCCAGCCTCCTCGTCATCGGCTCCGGCGGCGCCATGCTCACGGCGGCCGTCAAGGAGGAACTGCGGGCCCAACTCCCCGGGGCGATGGTCATGGACCGGTTCGGCTCGAGCGAGGCCGGGGCCCAGGGCGCCGTCGAGGTCGGGGCCAACGGCCCACGGTTCGTGATGAGCGACGACACCTCCGTGCTCGACGACGACCTCCGACCCCTCCGTCCCGGTGACGGACGCATCGGGCGCCTGGCCCGTACCGGCCGGATCCCGCTCGGCTACCACAAGGACGAGGCCAAGACGAGGGCCACGTTCCCGACGGACGCCGACGGCGTGCGGTGGTCCGTGCCCGGCGACCTGGCCTCGGTGGAGCCGGACGGCACCATCACGGTGCTCGGCCGGGGCTCGGCGTCCATCAACTCGGGCGGAGAGAAGATCTTCCCCGAGCAGGTCGAGGCGGCGGTCAAGGCCCACCCGGACGTCTTCGACGCCATCGTCGTCGGGCTGCCCGACGAGCGGTTCGGCGAGCGGGTGGCGGCCGTGGTCCAGGCCCGGACGGCCACCGGGCGGCTCACCCTCGAACAGCTCCACGAGCACTGCCGCGCCCACATCGCCGGGTACAAGATGCCCCGGCAGGTCCTCTGGGTCGAGGAGATCCCGCTCACCGCGGCGGGCAAGCCCGACAGCAAGGCGGCCAAGGCCCTCTTCGCACCGTGACGGCCCGACCGGGCCGGCGGACGGGCCGCTCAGCCCGGTCGGGCCAGGCGCCGGGCCGCCACCACCGACGCCGCGGCGGCCACCACCCGACCGGAGGCGGCGTTGAGCAGCTCCTCGTCGACGTCGACCATCCGGCGGATCCCCGCGTCCGGCCAGAGGCCGAAGACACGGGCGGGCACCGGAAGGTCCGGGGCGCGGAGCCCGGTCACGAGGGCCAGGAACGTGAGCTCCTCGTGCCAGCCGTCGAGCGGGACACCGCCGGCCACGGTGACGAGCGCCGACACCCCGGAGGTTCCGGTGGCGGCGGGGTCCGCTCCCTGGCCACCGAGCGCGACGCGCAGCTCGCTCCGGCCCTTCAGGCGGACCGACGGCGCCCCGGAGCAGCACCAGCGGTCGTCGGGCCCGCCGAAGCGCACGCGTCCGTCGAGGGCGGACCACTCGAAGGTGGTCCAGAGGGTGCTGGCCCATCCCACGGCCTCGGCCAGCACCGCGGCACGCGCCCCGCTGCCCAGGCCGGCCAGCCACGGTTCCCAGTGATAGGTGCGCCATCCGGTCCTCCGCCACTCGCCGAGGGCGGCGTCGGCCACCGGGCCGACCGCGGCGGTCGGGGCCGCGTACCGTCCCTCGGCACAGGCCTGCACCACGGCCAGACCGAGGGATCGGCGCACGAACGACGGCCGCCAGGCGAACCGGGCCTCGGGGAGTCCGAGCGACCCGGGCCGGGATCGGGCCCGACGCAGGAGCGGCAACGACACCTCGACCGGCGGGCCGGACGCCGCCCCGGCGACCGCCGAGAGCGCGACGGCCAACCCGTCGCGCACCCGGTGCCGGGAGGCGTCGCTGACCAGGGTCGGTGGCGGCTCGAGGAGCGCGGCCGTACGCTCGCCGACCCGCCCGCTCACGCCGCCACCATCGCGGCGGGCCGACCCGGGGAGAGGACGATCGGCGGCCGTGTCCGGTCCCGCGCGCCGTGGCGCGCCGGCTCCGGAGCGCAGGTGGCGCAGGCCGGGACGGCGCCCGCCGAGGACGCGCCGTCGGCGTCGGCGAGCGCGGCGATCCCCGACGCGCACCGCCGGGCGGCCCGCTCGAGCAGGGCGGGGGTGACGGGGTCGACGTCGAGGTCGCCCGTCCTCGTGTAGTAGGTGGCCACGGCGAAGGGTGGTGCCGGGCTCCGGAGCGCTTCGACCAGCGCGAGGAACCCGCGGTCGGCGCCGTGCTCCGGCCGGCGGAGCCCGGAGGTGACGTCGACCAGGGCCACCGAAGCGGACACCTCGGCCGGCCGGCCGAGGGCGAGGTCGATGCGAGCGGAGAGCTCGGCGGCCCCGCCGGCCAGGACGACCCGGATGCTCTCCTGCGTCCGTGGGAGCCACCGCGGGTCGAGCCCGGGCCACCGGCGGCGGAGCCCGTCGACCTGGCGGGCCACCTCGGCGGCCAGTCCGGCCCGCTCCGGCGGGGCGAGCTGGTCGATCCAGGCCACGAGCGCCGCCTGGCGGTCGTCGACCCGGAGGGCGTCGAGCCCGTCGGCCATCGCCTCTCCGATCTGACCGACGGTCACCAACTGGCGGAAGAGCGCGCCCACGAGCGCCCCGCAGGCCAGCGACGGGCCCACGGTGGGATCCGCCCCGTCCGGGGGCCGGCGGTGACGCGGGCAGGCCAGCGACCGGCTGAGCCGGTCCCGGGTGACGAGCAGCCGCCCGGCGGGCGCCCCCGACGAGGCCACCGCCGTCTCCAGGAGGCCGCGCAGGTGGGCCACCAGTTCGGGGTCGCCCGCCGGGCGGGGGTGGTCGACCAGCCGGAGCCGGTCGAGCAGTTCGCGGCCGGTGGGCGGCGCGGTGGGACCGTCGGTCGGGACCCCGTCGGGTCCACCGGCCGGTGCAGGAGGGGAGGTCGCCGGCCACGCCTCCCGGCCGCCGGTGGCGGGGACGACCTTGCTCGCGGGCATGGGGCCAGTGTGGCGTCCGGGTGTCACAGGCTCCGCGCCCGGGGGCCGGCCGGTAGCCTCTCGCGTGATGACCGTCGCGGCCTCGACCACCGCCTTCGCCGTCGTGTTCGGGATCTTCGTCGTCGCCGTGGTGGTGCTCGTCGTGCTCACGCTCCGCTTCACCTTCCGGCGCGCCGCTGCGTCACGGGAGGCGCGCCCGGCGGGCGGCTCCGCGGACGACGAGGAGGGGGACCAGGAAGAGGACGAGGAGGAGTCCGAGGGGCTCACCGCGCTGGTGCTGGCCGGGGGCGGCACGCGCGGCGCCGTCCAGGTCGGGATGCTGCAGGTCCTGGCCGAGCACGGCTTCGTGCCGGACCGGGTCTACGGGAGCTCCGTCGGGGCGGTGAACGGAGTCGGGTTCGCCGCCGACCCCACCAGGGCCGGGGTCGGGAGGATGGTCGACGTCTGGCTCGGGCTCAGCGGGGAACGGGTCTACCCCCAGGGCCGGCTGCACGGACCCTGGCTCTACTTCCAGCAACGCGACGCGGTGTACCCGAACCGGGGCCTGCGTGCCGTGCTGGAGGACGCCTACGCCTGTGAGCGCCTCGAGGAGGCGCGGGTGCCCGTCGAGGTGGTGGCCACGTCGCTGACCGACGGGCAGGCCCACTGGTTCACCTACGGACCCGCCGTCGACGCCGTGCTGGCCTCCGCGGCCATGCCGGCCATCTTCCCCCCGGTCGAGATCGAGGGTGACCGCTACATCGACGGCGGGGTGGTCGACAACGTGCCCATCCAGCGGGCGGTCGAGGCCGGTGCCACCCGGATCGTCGTGCTGCTGTGCTCGCCGCCCCTGTTCACCCCGCCCCCGTTCCGGCGTCCGGTCGAGGGCATGGTGAATGCCCTCCTCATCTCCATCCACGCCCGCTTCGCCCGGGACATGGCCGCCCTGCCCGAGGGGGTGGAGGTCATCCTGTGCGTCGGCCCCGAGGGGGCCACCCGCGACTTCGACGACTTCTCCACCACCGAACAGCTCCTCGCGCAGGGTCGCGAGGAGGCCTCGGAGATCGTCCGTCGGTACGGGCTCGGGACCGTCCCCTACCCGGCACCACCGGCGCCGGTGCCCACGCTGGATCCGGTCGCGTCGTCCGACCCGACCGGATCGGGTGGCCCCACCCGGTCGCCCGAGGCGGTCGGGCCGGCCCCGGACTCCCCCGGCTCGCCGCTCACCCAGCCCCGGCCCGGCACGTAGCGGCGGACGATCCGGGCCGGCACGCCGGCGATCACGCAGTGGTCGGGGAAGGTGCCCCGCACCACCGCGCCGGCGGCCACCACCACGTGCTCGCCGAGCGTCGTCCCCGGCAAGATGATGGCCCCCGTCCCGATCCAGCTCCCCGACCCGATGCGCACGGGGACGTCGTGCGGCCACTGGGCGTGGATGACCTGGTCGGGGTCCTCGTAGCCGTGGTTCTGGTCGGTGATGTACACGTAGGGGCCCGTCTGGATGTCGTCGCCGAGGTCGATGTGGAAGTGGCCGATGATGTGGCTGCCCCGGCCGATCATGCACCGGTCCCCGATGCGCACCACCGGGTCGGTCACCATCCGCTGGCCGGGCACCATGCCGGCCGTCAGGCTCACGTAGGGTCCGACCAGGGTGTCGTCACCCAGGTGGATCCACCGCTCGCCGAAGACGGCGCCGGGCGGGAAGGCCAGGCAACTGCCGCTGCCGAACGACCCGAACCGTTCGGCGCGCCGGTCCCCCGGTCCGGTGGCACCCGACCGGGCCAGCCACTCCCACCCGGCGTGCACGGCGGCGCTGCGCCACCGCCGCCGCCGGGTCCCCGGACGGGCACGGCGCCCCCCGCCCGCCGGGGGGCGGACGGGACGGCGGTCGGCGGCGTCGGGTGCGGCGTGGCTCACCCTTCGACGGTACCCGACCTCCCGGGCGCCGGCGACGCCTCCGCCGGCCGTGGTCACGGGGTCGTCCCTAGGATGACCCCGTGACCGATCGCGCCGATCCGGGGGCGCCCGGCCGGGTCCGGCTGGGCCGGGCGGGGTTCGCCTCCGGCGCCGACGTCTACGAGCGGGCCCGACCCGGCTACACGTCGGAGACGGTGGCCCACCTGGTGGCCGGGACGGGCGTCGGGCCCGGCGCCACGGTCCTCGATCTCGCCGCCGGGACGGGAAAGCTCACCCGCGCCCTCGTCCCCACCGGCGCCGCCCTGGTGGCGGCCGAGCCGTCCGCGTCGATGCGGGCCGCCTTCCGCACCGCCGTCCCCGCGGTGCCGGTGCTCGCGGCCACCGCCGAGCAGCTGCCCTTCGCGGACGGGTCGTTCGACGCCGCCGTCGTCGCCCAGGCCTTCCACTGGTTCGACGTGCCGGAGGCCCTCGCCGAGCTGGCGCGTGTGCTCCGGCCGGGGGGCGGCCTGGGCCTCGTCTGGAACGAACGGGACGGGTCGGACCCGGTGGTGGCCCGGCTCGACCGGGTGAGCAGGTGGGAACGCGACGCCCCGTACCAGGTCGGCACGGACTTCGGCGCCGTGGTGGACGCCAGCGGCCTCTTCGGCCCCGTGACCCGGGCCCGCTTCCGCTTCACCCAATCCCTGACCCGGGAGGCCTTCGTCGAACAGGTGGCCTCGCGCAGCACCGTCGCCGTGCTGCCCGACGACGCCCGCCGGGAGCTCCTCGCCGGGGTGGCCGAGTTGGCCGCCTCCCTCCCCGAACCGATCCGGCTCCCCTACCTCGTCGACACCTTCTGCACCCGTTCCCTCGGGCCGGTCGGTTCCTGACACGGCCGGGACCGGCCGGCTTGCCCGGGGCGTGCGGTCCGGGGCAGCCTCTCACCCGGGACGCCGGTCGGACCCGGCCGGCGCCCGAGCCACCCCACCGCGGCACCCCACCGAGACACCCCACCGCGGCGCCGAGGCCGACGAGAGGACCCCGCCGATGATCAAGCTGACCTGCCTCCTCAAGCGGAAGGAGGGGCTGACCCCCGCCGAGTTCCGGCGGTACTGGACCGAGCACCACGGGCCCCTGGTGGCCCACAGCCAGGCCGGCCGCCACGTCGTCCGCTACGAGCAGAACCCCCGGCCCCTCGACGACTACCGGGACGACGACGACCGCTCCGGCTACGACGGGGTGACCGTCCAGTGGTTCCCCTCCATGGAGGCCTACCACGCCCACATGGGGGAACCCGACTTCCCCGCCGTCCTGGAGGACACCGCCAGGTTCCTCGACACCGACCACCTCGAGTTCGTCCTGACCGAGGAGCCCTGGACGGTCATGGACGGCGAGGTCGACTGGAGCGTCTGAGCGCCGACCGCGACGGCCCGCCGGGGGCATTGACACCCCCGGAGCCCGGGCCTACGATCCCCCGGTCGGACACTGCGTCCGATCCGGGGGAGGGGGCGTCCGACGTGGGACAGCACGAGCTCGACACCAGCGGCATCGACTTCGGCGACATCAACCTCCTGGATTCCCGGCAGTTCGCCGACCGGGTCCCCCACGAGTGGTTCGCCTTCCTGCGGGAGCGCGCCCCGGTCTGGTGGCAGGAGGAGGCGGACGGCCCCGGCTTCTGGGCGGTCACGTCGCACGCCGGCTGCACCGTCGTCAACCGCGACCACGAGACCTTCTCCTCGGCGCTGCAGGCCACCTACCTCTGGGACCTCGCCGCCGACGACCTGGCCCAGCAGCAGCTCATCATGCTGAACATGGACCCGCCGCTCCACACCCGCTACCGGCGCCTGGTGAACAAGGGCTTCACCCCCCGGATGGTCAACCAGCTCCACGACCGCATCCACGCCGCCACCGACGGGATCATCGACGAGGTGATCGAGCACGGCTCGGCCGACTTCGTCACGGACATCGCCGCCGAGCTGCCCCTCGTCGTCATCGCCGAGCTGCTCGGCGTGCCCCACGAGGACCGCCACCGCATGTTCGACTGGTCGAACCGGATGATCGGGAGCGAGGACCCCGAGTACCAGACGGCTGGGGAGGTGGCCCAACAGGCCTCCATGGAGCTCTACGCCTATGCGTCGGAGCTGTTCGCCAAGAAGCGGGTCGACCCGCACGACGACCTCATGAGCGTGCTCACCCAGGTCGAGATCGAGGGCGAGCAGCTCTCGGAGTTCGAGCTCGAGCTCTTCTTCCTGCTGCTCACCGTGGCCGGCAACGAGACGACCCGCAACCTCATCTCGGGGGCCATGGCCGCCTTCTTCGAGCACCCCGACCAGTGGGCCCTCCTCCGCCAGGACCGCTCGCTCCTGCCCGACGCCGTCGAGGAGATGCTCCGCTTCGTCACCCCGGTCATGAACTTCCGCCGCCAGACGACCGGCCCGGTGGAGATCGAGGGCCAGGCCATCGACGGGGACGCGAAGGTCGTCTTCTTCCACATCTCCGCCAACCGCGACGAGAAGGTCTTTGCCGACCCGCAGCGGTTCGACATCACCCGGAGCCCCAATCCGCACATGGCCTTCGGGGCCGGCGGCCCCCACTTCTGCCTCGGCGCCAACCTGGCCCGGATGGAGATCCGCGTGATGTTCGAGCACCTGCTGGAGCGGATGCCCGACCTGCAGCTCGCCGGGGACGTCCAGCGCCTCCAGTCGGCGTTCATCAGCGGGGTCAAGCACATCCCGGTCACCTTCCCGCCCGGTCCCCGCGTGTCGGCCTGAATGGCGGGACGCAGGACGCCGGAGGGCCTGAAGGAGGTCATCCGGGACTACCGTCGCGACCAGGTCGTGGCCGTGGCCCGCCGCCTCTTCGGCGAGCGGGGCACCACCGACGTCCCGATGGACGAGATCGCCCAGGAGGCCGGCGTCGCCCGCTCGACCGTCTACGTCTACTTCGCCAGCCGCGACGAGCTGCTCCGGGCCTGCCTGGCCCAGATGCACACCCAGCTGCGCGAGGCCATCGCCGACGCCTGGGCCCAGGACGCCACGCCGGCGGCCCGGCTCGAGCGCCTGATCGAGGAGATGCTGGCCCGGATCGACGACGACCCCGCCTTCTTCCGGCTGGCCCTCGTGGCACAGGCCTCCCCCGGTCAGGGCGCCGTCGCCGTCGGGGCCGAGCTGGCCCTCATCGGCCTCGACATCGCCCGCCTGGTCCGCGACCTCTACGACGAGGGCGCGGTCACCGGGCAGTTCCGGGCCATGGACCCCGACCGGGCCACGACCCTCATCGGCCAGCAGCTCTACGGGGCCATCGCCGTGCGGGCCGGCGAGCCCGACCCCGCACCCCGGGCCGAGGCCGCGACCGACATCGCCCGCTTCGTCCTCCACGGCCTGTCACCCGGGTGGGCCGGGACGGCCTGACCCCTCGGCCCGGCCGGTGGCCCGGGGCGGGTTCAGCCGCCGGCCACGGCGGGGACGATGGAGAGCGTCTGGCCGGCCCCCACCGGGGTGGCCAGCCCGTCGAGGAAGCGGACGTCCTCCTCGTCGACGAAGACGTTGACGAACCGCCGGAGGCTCCCCTGCTCGTCGAAGAGCCGCTCGCCGAAGCCGGGGTGCGCGGCGTCGAGGCCCTGGAGCACCTCGCCCACGTTGGCGCCCTCCACCGCGACCTCGCCCACCCCCCCGGTCAGGGTGCGGAGCTGGGTGGGGATGCGGACGGTGGTCATGCGGCGCTCCTCGGGGATGCGGTGGACGGAAGGTCGATCCCCGACTCGAGCGCCTCGTTGAAGGCGGCGAGGGTCGGGGCGATGGTGACGGTGGGGCCGACCGAGCCGGCGAGCGCCTCGACCGTCTTCAGACCGTGCCCGGTGACCATGGCCACCACCCGCTCGTCGGGACGGACCACCCCGGCCGCGGCCAACTTGGCGAGGGTGGCGATGGTGACCCCGCCGGCCGTCTCGGCGAAGATGCCCTCGGTCCTGGCCAGCAGGCGGATCCCCTCGAGGATCTCCTCGTCGTTGACCGCCGCGCACGCACCGCCCGAGGACCGGACCGTGTCGAGCGCATACCAGCCGTCGGCCGGGTTACCGATGGCCAGCGACTTGGCCACCGTGTCGGGCTTCACCGGTCGGATGACGTCGGTCCCCTCGGCGAAGGCGGTGGCCACCGGGGCGCACCCCTCGGCCTGGGCGCCCGACACGCGCACGTTGGGCGGGCGGTCGAGGAGGCCCACCCGGGCCAGCTCGGCGAAGCCCTTGGCCACCTTGGTCAGCTGGCTGCCCGAGCCGATGGGCACCACGACGTGGTCGGGCGCCTCCCATCCGAGCTGCTCGGCCACCTCGAAGGCGAGCGTCTTGGAACCCTCGGAGTAGTAGGTGCGGATGTTGACGTTGACGAACGCCCAGTCCGGCTGTTCGCTGGTGAGTTCGGCGCACAGCCGGTTGACGTCGTCGTAGCTGCCCTCGACGGCCACCACCCGCCCGCCGTAGACCGCGGTCATGGTGATCTTGGCCCGCTCGAGGTCGTGGGGGATGAGGACGACCGAGTCCATCCCCGCCCGGGCGGCGTGGGCGGCCACCGAGTTGGCCAGGTTGCCCGTGGACGCACAGGCGGCGATCTTGAAGCCGAGCTGACGGGCCTTGGTCAGGGCGACCGACACCACCCGGTCCTTGAACGAGCCGGTCGGATTGGCGGTGTCGTCCTTGATCCAGAGCTCGCCGAGGCCGAGCTCGGCGGCCAGCCGGTCGGCCCGGACGAGCGGGGTGAACCCGGCCCCGAGGTCGACCGGCGCGGCGTCGGCGACCGGCAGGAGGTCGGCATAGCGCCAGATGGACCGGGGCCCGGACTCGATCCGCTGGCGGCTCGTGGTGGCCGCGATCCGCTCGTAGTCGTAGGTGACCTCGAGGGGACCGAAGCAGAAGTCGCAGACGTGCAAGGCCTCGACAGGGTAGGTACGACCGCACTCACGACAGCACAGGCCGGAAACGAAGTCCACAGCAGCTCTCCTCATCGCTCGGGCATTGGCACCTGGTCCGCCACGGCCCGCAGTCGGCGGTCGTTCGGCGCACTGGTTGCCGCAGCGTCACAGGGCCCGGTCCCTCAGCTGCTCTGGATGATGGCGTCTATTCTTACCGAGCCTGGCCCGAGCGTCAACGCAGGCGGCCTTCGCGGCCCTGGCGCGGGTGAGGGATGATGGGGACATGTCCGACGCGGCGACCCCGGAGGAAGCCCCGCGCCGGTTCGTCCACCACCAGTTCGACGCGGCCGCCCTGGCCAGGGCCCGGGACGCACGGCGCGTGTCGGTCTGCATCCCGGCCCGCAACGAGGCGGCCACCATCGGGCCGATCGTCCACGCCGTGCTGGCCTCGCTCACCGCCGCCGGCGGCGGGGTCGACCTGGTGGACGAGGTGCTGGTCATCGACGACGGGTCGGACGACGGCACGGGGGCGATCGCCGCGGCCGAGGGTGCCCGGGTGATCGAGGCCGAGGCGCCGGCCGGGGGCAAGGGCCAGGCCATGGCCGTGGCCCTCCGGGAGGCCCAGGGCGACGTCCTCGCCTTCGTGGACGGCGACGTGACCAACTTCGCCCCGCACTTCGTCTCGGGCCTCCTCGGGCCCCTGCTCGGGGACGAGCGCGTGACCCTCGTGAAGGGCTACTACCAGCGCCCCCTCCACGGTGCCCCCGACGGCGGCGGCCGGGTCACCGAGCTCATGGCCCGCCCCGTGATCGACCTCCTCTTCCCGGCCCTGGTCGGCATCGAGCAGCCGTTGGCCGGGGAGACGGCCGGGCCGCGCTGGGTCTTCGAGAAGTGCGGCCTGGCCGACGGCTACGCCGTCGAGCTGGCCCTCCTCGTCGACGTCGCCGCCCACTTCGGGGTGGGCTCGATCGCCCAGGTGGACCTCGGGGTGCGGGTCCACCGCAACCGGCCCTTGGACGAGCTCCGCCCCCAGGCCACCGACATCCTGCGGGCCGCCCTGGCCCGGGCCGGCGTGGTCGCGGCCGACTGACCCGGTCGGGCCGGTCGGGCCCGGAGGTGACGAAGGGGGCGACGAGGTCGGCCGGGGCGCCGACGGCGCCACCCGGGGTGGCCGGCCAGGTCGGGCCGCCGGCGACGAGGGGGGCGCCGCCGATTCACTCGGACCACCAGGGCGGCGAGGAGGAACCGGCCGTGCCGGGTCAGGGGCGCGGGTCCGCTGGTGGGCGTTCGCCGCCGCCGGTGCCCGAGCGGAGGCGGGACGAGGAGCTGGGTCCTGCGGACACGGCCGCGACGTCGGAGCGCGGCGCGGCGGGCGCGGCCCGCAGGGCCCGGCTCGCCGCCCGGACGGCGGTGGTCGTGCCGGGCGCGGGACGGAAGCCCCCGGCCCGGACGGCGGGGACCGACAGCGGGTCGATGGCCGAGATGACGTCGAGCAGCATCCCCGTGGCGATGACGGCCCGCACCTGCTCGTCAGGGAGACGGGTGCGCTCGTGCACGAGGTGCCAGAGGGCCTCGAAGGTGCGCCGGCAGGTGGCGGCGATGTCCTCGTCGCCGGGGGCGGCGGAGAACCCGTGCAGCTGTACCCGGAGGAGCTCGGGGTCCTGGAGCAGGTCGCCGTACGCCTCGCCGATGGCCGCGAGGGCTTCCTCCCCGGTCCGCCCGGCCCCGGCCCGGGCCAGGGCGGCGATGATGCGGTCGGAGACGAGCTCGTAGGTGGCGATGAAGAGCCCCTTCTTCGTCCCGAATAGGCGGAAGAGGTAGGGCTGGGAGATGCCGGCACGGGTGGCGATGGCCTCCGTGGAGGTGCCGGCGTAGCCCGACCGGGCGAACTCGATCACCGCCGCGGCCAGGACGGCGGCCCGGCGCTCCGAGGCGGTCATGCGGGCCGGGGACATCACGGCGATATCGTGAGTGTCTACTCACTACGTTGTCAACCCCGGGCGCGTCGCCGCTCGGTCGCGTCCCCGCCAGCAGGTAGCGTCCGGCCCATGGCTGCCGACTCATTCGGGCCCGGCGGACGCCTCCGGGCGGCCGGCCCGGCCGGCCGGCTGGAGGACACGGTGCTGGTCTCCAACCGGGGCCCGCTCGCCTTCCGGCTGGACGGTGGACGGCCCGTCCCGGGCCCGGTCGGCGGCGGACTGGCAGGCACGCTGCGGCCCCTCGTGGCCGGGTCGGGGGCGACGTGGGTGGCCTGTGCCATGGGCGAGGCCGACCGGGCGGCCGCGGCCGCCGGTCTGATGACGGCCGACGGGGCCCGGATCGACCTGGTCGAGCCCGACCCCACCCTCTACGCCATGGCCTACGACGTCGTCTCCAACGCCACGCTGTGGTTCTGCCACCACCATCTCTTCGACGCCGCCCGGCGGCCCCGGTCCGGCCGGCACTGGCGTGAGGCCTGGGACGGATACCGTGCCGTCAACGAACTGGTGGCCGCGCGGGTCGCCGAGGTGGCGCCCCCCGGCGGGCGGGTCCTCGTCCAGGACTACCACCTCGCCCTCACGGGCACCGCACTGGCCCGGCTGCGCCCCGACCTGCGCACCGTGCACTTCAGCCACACCCCCTTCGCCGACCCGTCGGTCCTCCGCATGCTCCCCACGGAAGCGGCCACCGAGCTCCTGACGTCGATGGGCTGCTTCGGTGCCTGCGGCTTCCACGTCGAGCGGTGGGCTGCGGCCCACCTGGCCTGTCGGAGCGCCCTCGGGACCGACGGTGGCCCGACCTTCATCGCCCCGTTGTCGGTGGACACCGACCAGCTGCGCTCCGCGGCCGCCGAGCCGGCCGTGGATCGGGCCCTGGCCCAGTTGGAGGCCCGGATCGGCGACCCGGACCGCAAGGTCGTCGTGCGGGTCGACCGCATGGAGCTCTCGAAGAACCTCCTTCGCGGATTCTGGGCCTTCGACGAGCTGCTGGAGCAGTGCCCGGCCCACCGTGGTCGGGTGGTCTTCGTGGCCCTCGCCTACCCGACCCGCCAGGGGCTCCCCGAGTACCTCGCCTACCAGGACGAGGTGGCCACCACCGTGGACCTCATCAACGAGCGGTGGTCGACCGGGGACTGGACGCCGGTCGTGCTCGAGGTCGACGACGACTACCCGCGTTCGTTGGCCGCCCTCCGCCGGGCCGACGTCCTGCTGGTGAATCCCGTCCGCGACGGGCTCAACCTGGTGGCCATGGAGGGACCGGCCGTGAACGAGCGCGACGCGGTGCTGGCCCTGTCGCGTGAGGCGGGCGCCTTCGACCTCCTCGGCGGACCGGCGCTCGGGCTGAACCCCTTCGACCTGTCGGAGACGGCGCAGGCCCTCGACCGGGCCCTGACCATGGATCCTCACGAGCGGGCCGAACGGTCCGCCGCCCTCCGCCGGGCCGTGCAGGCCCGGCACCCGGGCGACTGGCTGACCGACCAACTGGAGGCGGCCGGCTGACCGGGCCGCCGGCCGCGGGTCGCCCGCCTACCCGCCGGCCGCGGCCCCCGGGACCCGCGCCGCCTCGGAGAGCCAGGCCAGCAGGGCACAGGCCCCCGCCGGCCCGCGCACGGTGACGTCGGCCAGCGCGACCACCTCGGGTGCCGTCTCCTCGTCGAGCACGCACACCGACACCTGGGCCATCCCATCCTCCTGCGCCCGACGGCGGAGGGCGGCGAAGGCGGGCAGATCGCCGAGGTCGTCCCCCGCGTAGCACGCGGCGGTCGCCCCCTCGGTGAGGGACCGCACCACCGTCCCCTTGTCGACGGGCACCGGCGGGCGCAGCTCCAGCGATCGGCGCCCGGCGTGGACGGCGAGCCCGGTCCGGGCCGCCTCCGCCTCGACCCGTGCCGCCACCCAGCCGGCCGCACCGGGTGCCCGACGCCAGTGGACGGTGACGGCCGCCCCCTTGGCTTCGACCAGGACCCCGTCCGGGGCGCCGTCGCTCAGGCGGGTGGCCGCCCCCCCGACCACCGGCGCCCACGGCGCGACCTCCTCGGCCACGACGACCGTCCCGTCCGGGGCGGCCCGCTCCAGTCCGTAGAGACCGACCAGGTGCACCCCGGCGGCCTGCGCCGCCCCGGGGCCGCCCAGGCGGTCGACCAGGAAGGCGGCGGGCCGGCCCGAGACCACCGCCACCACGGCGAAGGTGCGGGCCAGGCCGGCGAGGAGCGCGGCCGCCCCGGGCACCGGGCGGGCGGCGGACGGATCCTCGACGATGGGGGCGAGGGTGCCGTCGAAGTCGGTGACCACGGCCGTGCGGGAGGGGTCGGCGAGCAACGGGGCCAGCCGGGTGCGCACGGCGGCGGGCGGCTCGCCGGAGGCGGGCCGGACCGTCAGTTGCCCGAGGCGATCGTCGTGGTCGGGCCCACCGTCGCCGCCAGGTCGGGACCGAGGACCACCAGGACCTCGGCCGTGCCGATGGTGCTCACCGGCGCCGCCGTCGTGTAGGGGGCGACCGACGAGGCCGGCAGGTGCAGGGCGGCGGCGGCGGACTGGGCCGCAGCCTGCTGGCCGGCCACGTAGTAGACGTGCGACGTCGGCACGCGGGCCGAGGCGTTGACCGGTGCCACCACCGTCCACCCGGCCACCTGCAGCTGGTTGGTGATGGCCGCGGCGGCCCCGGCCACACCGGATGCGTTGGCCACGAGGACGGGGACGTGGCTCGGTGCCTTGGGCGTGGTGGTGGTCGTGGTGGTCGGCCGGGTCGAAGGCACCGTCGTCGGCGGGGCGGCCGGGGAGCTGACCGAGGACGTCGCCGCGGTGGTCGGGTGGATCAGGCCGAGGAGGAGCACGGTCGCCAGGACGAAGAGGGCGAGGACCACCGCCGCCCGCCCGACCGGCAGCTGGCCGTCCCGGGGCCGTGGGCCGCCCGGAACCTCGTCGTCTCCGTCCGGGTCACCGTCCACGCTCGCCAGCCTGCCAACCGGCGGGTGCCGGTGCAAGGACACCCCCCGGGGCCGCGTTCCCCCGGGGCCGCGTTCCCCCGGGCCGCGTTCCCCCGGGCCGGGGCGCGGCCGTCGGCGGGGCCGGGGGCGCCACCGGCCGGTCGTACACTGGCCGGGGCCCCGCCGGGGTCCGTGCCGGTGTGGCGCAGTTGGTAGCGCAGGCGACTTGTAATCGTCAGGTCGTGGGTTCGATTCCCACCGCCGGCTCGCACGGAACGGGGGTCCCGGGGACGGACCCCGGCAGCGGTCGGACCGGACCACGCGATCGTCCCGGAGCGCTTCCGGGTAAGTTCTCCTGGTGGCCGCCCCGGCCGATGCCGAAGGGCGACCGACCGCCGGCCCGACGGACGACCGGAAGGAGGAGGATGGCCGACCTCCTCGCCACCCCAGACATCCAGCTGCTCGCCCACCGCCTGGCGGCGACGCGCCGGCTCACCGAGGTGCTCAGTGCCCCCCTCTCGGCCGAGGACCAGACCATCCAGTCCATGCCCGACGTGAGTCCCACCAAATGGCACCGGGCCCACACCACCTGGTTCTTCGAGACCTTCCTGCTCCTCCCCGGGCTTCCCGGGTACCGGGCCTTCCACCCGGCCTTCGGCTTCCTCTTCAACTCGTACTACGAGGCGGCGGGGGACCGGTACCCGCGGCCGCAGCGGGGCCTCGTCTCGCGACCCGGCGTGGCCGAGGTGGCCGCGTACCGCCGCCACGTCGACGAGGCCCTGGCCGCGCTGCTCGGCGGGGGCCTCGACCCGACGTCGGCCGAGCTCTGCGAGCTCGGGATCCACCATGAGCAGCAGCACCAGGAGCTCCTGCTCATGGACATCAAGCACGTCCTGTCCTGCAGCCCCCTCCTGCCCGCTTACGACCACCACCCGCTGCCGGCCGGGACGGGCACGGCCCCCGTTCGGTGGCGGGCCCATCCGGGAGGCACCGTGGCCGTCGGCCACGCCGGCGGGAGCTTCGGCTTCGACAACGAGTTCCCCCGGCACCGGGTCTTCCTCGAGCCCTTCGCCCTGGCCCACCGCACGGTCACCTGCGGCGAGTGGCTGGCCTTCATCGACGACGGGGGCTACCGGCGGCCCGAGCTGTGGTTGTCCGACGGGTGGGCCGCCGTCCAGGCCGACGGCTGGGAGGGCCCCCTCTACTGGGCGTGCCACGACGACGGCTGGCACGAGTTCACCCTGGCCGGCGACGGGCCGGTCGACGCCGACCGCCCCGTGTGCCACGTGAGCTACTACGAGGCCGACGCCTTCGCCCGCTGGGCCGGCTGCCGGCTGCCCACCGAGGCCGAGTGGGAGGCCGTGGCCGCCGACGACGAGTCCGGCCGATTCCTCGACCTGGCCGTCCTCCACCCGGCGCCGGTGACCGACGACGGCCTGCTCGGCGACGTCTGGCAGTGGACGTCCTCGGCCTACGGCCCCTACCCCGGCTTCGCACCGGCCGCCGGGGCGGTCGGCGAGTACAACGGCAAGTTCATGGTCAACCAGTACGTGCTGC
>DAHVAJ010000064.1 GCA_027314705.1 Acidimicrobiaceae bacterium | reverse complement strand
CCGGGGGTGCGCACCCCCGGCCCGCCGCTGCCCGTCCCGGCCGCCCTGGCGCCGTTCAGCGGGCCCGCCACCGCCGGGGTGGGCACGTGGAGCCCCGCCGGGCGCCCGGTCGACGGGGTGCCGGCGGTCTACGAGACCACTCTCGTGCCCCCGGGGGGAACCCAGCCGGCGGGGATCGCCTGGATGGACACCCGGCTGCTGTCGGCCCGCCTGTACTCGGGCTCCAAGAGCCCGGGTGGGGGGCCCTACCTCTACACCGCGCCGATCCAACCGGCCCAGGCCGCCTCGCTGGTGGCGGCGTTCAACGGCGGCTTCGTCATGAACGTGGCCGGCGGCGGGTACTACACCGAGGGCCACCTGGTCGACCCGCTGGTGCCCGGGGCGGCCTCCCTGGTCATCTTCTCCGACGGGAGCGTCACCGTCGGCGCCTGGGGCAGCGACGTGACGATGGCCCCGGACGTGGTCAGCGTCCGCCAGAACCTGGTGCCCCTGGTGGCCGCCGGCCAGCCGACACCGCAGGCGGCCAGTCCCGACTGGCAGGCGTGGGGCGCCACCTGCGGTGCGACCTCGTGCGCGGCGTCGGTCCCCGGCGTCGAGTCCCAGTGGCGCTCGGGCGTCGGCGTCACGGCCGACGGCGCCCTGGTGTACGTGGCCGGCCCGGGGCTCGATCCCCTGCAGCTGGCCCAGCTGCTGGTGCGCGCCGGCGTCGTGCGCGGCATGCAGCTCGACATCAATCCGGACTGGCCCGTGTTCGCCACCTACGACCCGCCCACCCCCGGGGGGCTCGCCGCACCGTCCAACGGGAGCAAGCTCCTCGCCGCCACCGTGCAGGGTCCGTGGACCTTCTTCGAGGCGTGGTGGGCGCGCGACTTCGTCACCCTGTCGGCCCGCCCGGCCCCGCCGGGCTGACCCGGCGCTCCCGCACGGGTCGGTCCCGGCCGGGTCGGCGGCGCCGTCCGGACCCGGAGACGACGGCCGGACCCACGCGGACCGGTCCGGCCCATCCCGACGGCGCTACGATCCCACGGGCCGCCCGTGCGGTGGATCGAGGAGGTGCGGCCGTGTCCGAGAACCTTTGGCTCGACGACGGACCGGTGAGCCGTCCCACCCCGTCCCGCCGTCGCCGCACGGGAAGGATCGCCGCCGCCACGCTGTGCCTGGTGGTGGTCGGGGTGCCCGTGGCCCTCGTCGCGTCCGGGCGCACCGGGGTCCACTCGGCCGGCGCCCCACCGAGCCGAACCGGCCACGTCGGCCGGCGGACGGCGGCCTCCCACCTCCTCACCGCCCTCAACGCCACCACCGGCTCGGGCAACTTCGACGTGACCTACTCCTTTGGCGGCCAGGCACCCGGCCCGGCCCCGGCACCGACGACCGGCTGCGCCCCCACCGGCCCGCCGGCAGCCCCCAGCTCGGGAGGGGCGTCGCTCGCCGGCTCCCCGACCACGGACTGTCCCGGGCCGGGGCCGTTCACCGGCCTGCCGCTCGGGGGGACGGCGACCATCGACGTCCAACCGTTCGCCATGGTGGCGACGTCCCAGGTTCCCGGACTCGGCACCATCGTCCTCCGCGACAACGGGACCGACGTGTGGGAGGAGGGCGGCGGCAACTACGGCCTGACACCGGGGAACGGCGGGTCGGGCCCGGGATCGTCCCTGACCGGGTTCGCCAGCCTGGTCGAGGGCACGCTCGGGCCTCGGCAGGGGGCCCTGGCCATGTTGGGACTGGCCAGCCCCACCGGGTACCTCAACCTCGATCCGGCGGAGACGTCGAGCGCCAGCCTGGTCGGGACCGGCACGGTGGCCGGTGTCCCCGTCGACGTCTACCAACTCTCGCTGACCCCGGGCCAGGGGGGACAGGTCGCCGGGCTCACCGCGCAAGAGCAGCAGGCCGTGGCCGGTGCCATGCAGGTACTGGGTGCGCAGGGCTTCACCGGATCGACGGTGCGGGTGTCGGTCGATGCCGCCGGCTTCATCCGGCGCACCCAGACCACCGACCACTTCAGCGACGGGACGACCATGACCAGCGAGGCCCAGTTCTCGAATTTCGGCTGCGCGGGGACCGTCCTGATGCCCGGTCAGTCGGGCCCGTCGGC
>DAHVAJ010000063.1 GCA_027314705.1 Acidimicrobiaceae bacterium | reverse complement strand
TGGCCGGGGGCGGCCGCGGCGCGCCCGGCGGCGCACGGACGGCTGGGCGCGGACGTCCGATGAGGGTGGCCATCGGGCCCCGCCCGGGCGGGGCCCGGGCGACCAGGGCCCGAGGACGCCCCGGCTCCGCCCGGGGTGCCGCCGGCCGGGGACGTGGTGGGCGTCGACGACCCGGTCAGGAGGCTCGGGAACCACCCCGCCGTCGACGGGGTCTCCCCCCGGGCCGGTCGGGGCGAGCTCCCCGGCCTCCTCGGCGCCGACGGGGCCGGGACGACGACCACCGTCGAGCTCCCGGAGGAGTACCGGTCCCGCACGCCGGGGACGACACCCCCGACCGGGGCCCGCTCAGGGCAGGGCGTCGACGGGGGGCGCCTCGAGCGTCCGGTGCCGGGCATCGGCCAGCGTCTCCTCGAACCCCCCGACCCCGCCGGCTCCGGCCACCAGGGGCGAGCGGGCGAGGACCACCACGCCGAGGACCAGGACGGCCAGGGCGGCCACCTCCAGGGTGACCCACAGCCCCCCGCCCCGCAGCACGTCGGCGAAGAGGGTGACGCCGAGGACGATGCTCACCAGCGGGTTGAGGGTCACGAGGGTCGTGCGTGAGGCGGTGATGGGCCCGGCGTGGAGGGCGTTCTGGAGCAGGAAGACCGTGCCCAGCCCGGTCACCGAGAGCATGTAGGGCTGGAAGTGGGTGAAGACGTGGCCCCACCCCTCGGAAACGTAGGAGGTGAGGGCCTTGGTCAGGGCGGCGCTGTAGGCGGCGGTGATGGCGGTGGCCGCGCCGAAGGCGGCGGCCCGCCACCACCGGGGTCCGTGCCGGGCCCCGAGGACGCACCCGGCGACGGCCGCCCCCGCCACGGCGGTGGCCACGACCCACTGGGCGCTGTCGGGGAGGTGCTGGCCGCCCCGCGGGCGGGCGGCGAGGAAGAAGGCGCTGAGGCCCCCGACGACGAGGATCGCGCCGAGCCACTCGCGGGCGCCGAGCCGGTAGCGGAACCAGAGGGCGAGGATGAGGAGGAGGAACAGGAGTTCGGTGGTGAGGACGGGCTGGACGACGCTCAGCTCGCCGAAGCGCAGGGCCGTGGCCTGGAGTCCGAACTCGACCAGCATCAGGGCGAACCCGAGCAGCCAGATGCCGCGACGGATGGCGTGGGAGATGAGGCTCAGGCGCAGGGCGCTCTCGGCCGGTGCCGACTCGACCCCGATGCGCTGGAGGACCGAGGTGACGGCATTGACCAGGGCGGCGAGCGCCGCGAGCACGAAAGCCATGCCCCAGTTTGTACTCGTCCCCGGGGCCGCGTGCTCGGACTACGGGGTGCCCGCCGCGGTGCGGAGGCCGAGATGGTAGCCCTCGAGGAAGTGGTCGGCGTCCTTGCGGCGCGGGTAGCGGGCCTCGAGCTCGCGGAATCGGGGGGAGTGGTCGGGGACGAGGAGGTGGGCGAGCTCGTGGACGATCACGGCGTCGAGGACCCAGGCCGGTACGGCCCGGAGGCGCTCGGAGATGCGGATCTCCCCGGTGGACGGGGTGCACGACCCCCACCGTGCGGTCTGGGCCCGGGACCACCGGATGGAGGTGGGGGCGGCCCCGTCGACGTAGGCGCGGCCGAGGGCCCGGGCCCGCTCGAGGAGGGCGTCGTCCGAGGCGTGGAGGTGGGGCCGGTGGCGGGCCAGACGGCGGGACAGGTCGTCGACCATGCGGTCGCGCTCGGCTCCCCGCAGGTGGGCGGGGACGACCACGACGATCCGGTCGCCCTCCCAGTGGGCCCCGGCCGTCTTCTTCCGCCGGGCCGACACGCGGACTTCGACGGCGGGCGCCGCGGACGGGAGGAGGGGCGAGGTCGACATCGTCGCCACCCTACGGCGGAGCTGTGACCGGCGCCGGGCGTTACCCGGGCAGCGGCCGGCGGCCGTAGGGGGCGGGGGCAACGGCCTCGGAGACGTCCTCGGTCTGCTCGTCGGAGGCCGGGCGCAGGGCCCGCCAGGCCGCGGCCCCGAGGACCCCCCCCACCGTGGGGAAGATGAGGAAGACCCAGAGCTGGTTGAGCGCCCAACTGCCCTGGAACACCGCGGTGGCCAGGCTGCGGGCCGGATTCACCGAGGTGTTGTCGATGGGGATGGAGATGAGGTGGATGACGGTGAGGGTGAGGCCCACGGTCACACCGGTCATGCCCACCGGCATGGAGCGCCGGCTGGTCGAGGCGATGACGAAGACGAAGACGGCGGTGAAGAAGACCTCGGCCAGCATCACGGCGCCGAGCTTGAAGCCGCCCGGCGAGTGGACGCCGTAGCCGTTGGAGGCGAACCCGGTGGCCCGGGCGCTGAACGACGTGGAACTGGCCTTGGCGATCACGTAGATGACCAGGCCGCCGACCAGGCCGCCGACGATCTGTCCGACGAGGTAGAAGGGGAGCTCTCTCGTCTTGGTCTTGCCGATGGCCCAGAGGCCGAGGGTCACGGCCGGGTTGATGTGGCAGCCCGAGATGGAGCCGATGGCGTAGGCGGCCACGAGCAGGCTGAGGCCGAAGGCCAGGGCCACCCCGAGGACGTGCACCGAGCCCGTGGGGAAGAAGTGGCCGGTGGCCAGGACGGCCGTCCCCGGTCCACCGACGATGAGGATCATCGTGCCGATGGCTTCGGCGAACCCCAGGCGCAGTCGCTCGATCATGGTCGTCCCTCCCGTCGCGTCCGTCCGTACCCGGCCCTTCCGACCCGCCGGCCACGCCGACCCCGCCGTGGCGCGTCCGGGGCCCGGTGCGAGCCTAGGCAACCGGGCCCGCCGCGCCGGGGACCGGTCGGCCCGGCCTCCGACCCCCGGCCCGACCCCGGCCCGGCGCTCGGGACGGCTCCCGACTGGGGCGGCCCCGGGGGCCGGCGGTACGATGGCGGCGTGCGTCGCTACTTCACCCCCCGGTGCATCGGCATGCACGTGACCCTCCTCGTCCTCCTGCCCGCCTTCGCCTGGCTGACCCAGTGGCAGCTCGGACGGGCTGAGTCCGGCAACACGCTGAGCTGGGCCTACACCTTCCTCTGGCCGCTCTTCGGCGTCTACGCCCTCTACCTCTGGTGGCACCTCATCCACGACCAGTCGGCACCGCTGCCCGACGGGGCGGTCGCCGACGGGGCCGCCGTCGAGCCCCGCCCGCCCGGCTGGGCCCTCTCCGGCGGGAGGCGGCGCAACGTGGCCATTGCCGCCGGCGGCCCCATCGACCCCCGACACGGCGGCCGGGGCGAGCGGTTCGCCTCCCAGACGGCCGAGGAGGCCGAACAGCTGGCCGCCTACAACCGGTACCTGGCCGAGCTCCACGCCGCCGACGCAGCCGGGGGACGCTGAGGTGGCGGCCGCCCTCACCCGCTACCGGATCATGGCCTTCGTGGTCGGGACGCTCCTCATCGTGCTGGTGTTCGTGGCCGTCCCGCTTCGCTACGCGGCCGGGCACCCGGCGCTCGAGGAGGTCCTCGGGCCCCTGCACGGCTTCCTCTACCTGGTGTACCTGGTGGCCGCGGCCGATCTGGCCCGGCGGGCCCACTGGCGGCTGGGGCGCATCCTGGTGGTGGCCGCGGCCGGGTTCGTGCCCTTCCTCGCCTTCTACATCGAGCACCGCATCACCCGGCAGATGCGGGCCGAGTGGGCCGAGGGGGCACCGACCGGTGCCGTGGCGCCCGAGGGGGCCGGCGAGATCTGACGGTCAGCGGGCGCCGCGCAGGAGGGACCCGGGCCGGGCGCCGGTGTCCTCACCGTCGGCAAACGTGGTGACACCGGACTTGATGGTCTCGACGTAGCCGGTCGCCCCCTGCAGGATCCGTTTGCCCCCCGCCGGAAGGTCGGCCACCACGCGGGGGTTGCCGAGCTGCAGCCCGTCGTAGTCGATGAGGTTGAGGTCGGCCACCGCTCCGGCCTCGATGGTGCCCCGGTCGCCGAGCCCGTAGAGGCGGGCGGTGTCGTGGGTCTGCTTCTTCACCACCCACTCGAGTGGGAGCCGCTCACCCCGGGTGCGGTCCCGGGCCCAGTGGGTGAGCATGAAGGTGGGCTGGGAGGCGTCGCAGATGGTGCCGCAGTGGGCACCGCCGTCGCCCAGGCCGGAGGCGGCCCGCGGATGGAGGAGCATCTCGCGGGTGGCGTCGAGGCCGCCGTCGGAGTAGTTGAGGATGGGGACGTAGAGGAGGCCGGCGCCGTCGTCCTCGAGCATGGCGTCGTAGGCGATGGACAGCGGTGCGCGCCCCGTCGCCCCGGCCAGGCCGAGCAGTGAGCGCTCCGGTCCCGGCTCGTAGTCGGGGGGGTTGCCCAAGGTGTAGGTGGTGGCAAAGGCGGCCTGCATGCGCTCGGCCGTGTCCGGGTCGGGCTGCCACGACTCGATGGCCCCTCGGACCTCGGCGGTGCGGAGGGCGGCCACGAGCGCCTCGGGCGCCAGGTTCCTGGCCTTCAGCTCCTGGTAGGCGGGGATCTGGTCGAGCAGGCAGTAGGTCGTGAAGTGACCCGAGAGCAGACCGAAGCCCCGGCTGGCCACCTGGGGCCAGAGCTCGGCCCCGTCCTCGGCGGCCTCGAGCGAGGCCCGCAGGAGGTCGCGCCAGAGGTCGGGCGCGGCGTCGACCTGGACGAGGGCGAAGGTCACCGGGCGGGAGATGGCCGCCGAGAGCCGGCGCATCCAGTCCACCTCCTTGGCCGGGGCCAGGAGGTCCTCCCCGGCGGTGCCCGCCGGGGCCAGTTCGAAGATGCCGGTGCCGAGCTCGCCGAGGGCGCGGCCGATGCCGAAGAGCTCGTCCTCGGCGGCGAAGGTCCCCGGAACGGGCTCGCCGCCGATGGCCCGGTGGGCCAGGGTGCGCGACGTCGAGAAGCCCAGGGCGCCGGCGGCGATCGCCTCTCTGACCAGCTCCCTCATGGCGACGATGTCCTCGGCCGTGGCCGGCTCGTTCCGGGCGCCGCGGTCTCCCATGACGTAGGCGCGCACCGCGCCGTGGGCGATCTGGGTGCCGACGTCGACGGTCCACCGGCGCCGTCCCAGGGCGTCGAGGTACTCGGGGAAGGTCTCCCACTCCCACCGCATCCCTTCGGTGAGGGCGGTGCCCGGGATGTCCTCCACCCCTTCCATGAGACCGATGAGCCACTCGTGCCGGTCGGGCCTGGCCGGGGCGAAGCCGACGCCGCAGTTGCCCGTGACCAGGGTGGTCACCCCGTGGCTGCTGCTCGGGGCCAGCACCTCGTCCCAGGTGGCCTGGCCGTCGTAGTGGGTGTGGATGTCGACCCAGCCCGGGGTGACCAGGAGCCCGTCGGCATCGACCGTCCGGGCCCCGGCCGCACCGTGGAGCGCGCCGACCCCGGTGATCCGACCCCGGTCGACGGCGACGTCGGCGGTGCAGGCCGGCGCGCCGGTGCCGTCCACGACGGTGCCCCCCCGGATGATCAGGTCGTGCATGGTGCCTCCCCCCTACGGTGGGCACCGATGGTGGCACGGCCACCGGCACCGCGCAATGCGGGCCCGTGCGCCGTGACCCGTGCCCCCCACCCGTGATGGGTGCCCCCGGTCCGGCCGGTCTCCCCGGCGGGTCAGACCGCCGTCTCGCCCACCACCCGCCCGTCGCACATCTCGACGACCCGGTCCGACCGGGCCGCCACGTCGTGCTCGTGGGTGACCATGATGACGGTGGCCCCGTGCTGTTGGACCTCGCGGAACATGTCGAGCACCCGGTTGGTGGCGACGGAGTCGAGGCTGCCGGTGGGCTCGTCGGCCAGGAGGAGGTGGGGGGAGTTGGCCAGGGCCCGGGCGATGGCCACCCGCTGGCGCTCGCCCCCGGAGAGCTGCACCGGGAGGCGGTCCTCCCGTCCGGCCAGGTCCACCAGGGCCAGCAGCTCGTCGGCCCGGTGCCGGCGCTCCCCGCTCGAGCGGCCGGTGCCGAACATCGGCAGTTCGACGTTGGCCCGGGCGCTCAGGCGGGGGAGCAGCTGGTGGAGCTGGAAGACCAGGCCGACCTGGTCGCGCCGGTAGCGGCTCGGGTCGTGCAGCGTGGCGAGATCGGTGCCCCCGACGAGGACCCGCCCCGTGGTCGGTGTGTCGATCCCGGCCACCAGGTGGAGCAGGGTGGTCTTGCCGCACCCCGAGGGTCCGGTGACGGCGACGAAGGTGCCCGGCTCGATGGTGAGGGTCACGCCGGCCAGGGCCACGACCTTGCCCGGGTAGACGCGGGTCACCTCCTCCAGCACGACCGACGGGGCGCCCGAGGTCGGGTCGAGGGCGGGCACTCCCGCGGGGTCCGAGGTCGAGGTGCGGGCGGTGTCACTCATGGCTCAGGGCCTCGAGGGGTGAGAGGAGGGCGGCCCGGGCGACGGGGTAGGCCGAGCCGATGAGGATCATGGCCAGTGCGGTGAGCAGGGCGCGCCAGAAGGCGCTGGCCGAGTACTGGGCGTGGAGGATGCCCCGGAGGGCCGGCAGCCGCTCGATCACGGCGGTCACGAGGAAGGAGAGGCCGACCCCCACCACCGCCCCGACGAAGCCCAGGATCAGGCTCTCGCCGACGAGCATGCCGACGGTGCGCCGGCGCGTCCACCCCACGGCGCGCAGCAGTCCGAATTCGCGGGTCCGCTCGAACAGCGAGAGCAGCATGGTGTTGCCCACGATCACCGCTCCGATGAGGACGGCCAGGACGGTGGACCCGTTGACCGCCGCCTTCAGGTAGATGAGGTTGCGGTCCGCCCGGCCGAACTGGGAGGCCGTGCGGATCGTGGTCAGCTCGGGCATGTCGTGGTCGACGCGGGCGGCCACCGTGGCCGACGAAGCGCCCGGGGCGACCTTGACGAACACCAGCGTGACGATGCCGGGGACGCGGTTGTACCCCTGGACGGCCGGCAGCGGGAACATGGCGGCAGCGTCTCCGAAGGCGTTGCCGGTCGAGTAGATGCCGGTGACGGTGTTCACGGCCCCGTTGGCCTTGAACTTGTCGCCCACCTTGAGGTTCAGATTGGCCGCCGCCCGCCAGCCGAGCATCACCTGGTTGGTGGCGTCGGGGGCGAACGCCGTGCCCCGCAGGATGGTGACGCCGAAGGCGGCGAGCTTGCTGGGCGGGATCCCGATCTCGATGAAGACCGGGTTGTCGGCGTTGATCCGCTCGGTGGCCACCAGCACGCCCACCGTGCTGGCCACGCCCGGGGTGGCCTCGATCCGGGCCACTTCCTGCTCGTCGATGGTGCTGCTCAGCGTGTCGGACACCCCTTTTTGGACCACGGTGAAGTCGGCCTTGCCCACCGAGATGATCTGGGCGGCCGACGACTCCAGTCCGCTGCTGGTCACGGCCAGGGTCACCACCGTCAAGACGGCGATGGCCACGGCGGCGACGAGGCCCGCGGACCGGGCCTTCTTCGAGAGGATGGTGCGTGCGACGAGGCCGCCGAAGGTCACAGGGCCATTGTTGCCGCTGGCGCCGGCCGCCGTGGTCGTTTGCCCCGGTGGCGCCGGACGGGACGGAGGGCACCGGCTCGTTCCGGGGCCTCGCCGGCCGGCCGACGCACCCGCTCAGCGGGGCGGGATCGAGTAGGTGACCTGGGCCTGGGCCACGAGGGCACCGCCGGCCACCGACCGCAGGCCCACGGCGGCGACGGCCAGCCGGCTCCCCAGCTTGAGCAGGGTGGCGTCGGCCACCACGTCCACCAGGTCGGGCTTGCGCAGGAAGTCGATGTGGAGGCTGGTGGTCACCGACAGGGCCGACGGCCCGATGCGGCTGCAGATGGCCAGCCACGCGGCACAGTCGGCCAGGGCCATGAGCGAGGGACCCGAGACCGTCCCCCCCGGCCGGCTGTCGGTCGTCCCGACGGCCAGGCGCAGGCGCACGCCGTCGTCGGTGACCTCCTCGACCGCGTACGGGACGGTCGACCCCGGGAAGGCCGTGTCGAGGAACGCCTGAAGGGCGGGGACGTCCATGGTGGTCTCTGCGGTCATCGTCGGCCGATGGTAGCGACGTCCGCGGCCGGTCCCGCGCCGGGGGGTCGGCGGGCTCGGGCAGACTGTCGGACGGACCGGGTGCCCACGACGGCGACCGGTCGACCGGCAACGGGAGGCGGCGCGTGGACGACCATACGGGGGGGACGGCGCCGGCCGGTGCCGACGACCACGAGGCCGCGGCGGCGTTCGCCGCCGGGGCGGGCCGCGCCCTGCTCGCGCTGCGCCAGGGCGGGCTGGTCGGCCGGGCCCTCGGTGCCGAGGGGGACCGCACGGCCCACGCCCTGCTCATGGCCGTGCTGGCCGACCGGTTCCCGCACGACCGGGTGCGCTCCGAGGAGGCCGATCGCGACGTGGCCCTCCGCACCGACCGGGGGCGGGTCTGGATTGTCGACCCGCTCGACGGCACTCGCGAGTACGGCGAGGGTCGGGCCGACTGGGCCGTGCACGTGGCCCTGGCCGTGGACGGGGTGCCCGTGGTCGGGGCGGTGGCCCTGCCCGGGCTGGACGCGGTGCTCTCCACCGCCCACCCGCCGCCGCTCCCCGAGCGGCCGGCCGTTCCCCGGATGGTGGTGAGCCGGAGCCGTCCGCCGGCGTTCGTTCCCCTGGTGGCCGGCCGCATCGGAGCCCAGGTGGTGCAGATGGGCTCGGCCGGGGCCAAGATCGCCGCGGTCGTGCGGGGCGAGGCGGAGGTGTACGTCCACGCCGGGGGGCAGTACGAGTGGGACTCGGCCGCCCCGGTGGCCGTGGCCCTGGCCACCGGCCTCCATGCCAGCCGCCTCGACGGGTCGCCGCTCCGCTACGCCCGACCCGACCCCTGGCTCCCCGACCTGGTCGTCTGCCACCCGTCGCTGACCGCCGACGTGCTCGGCTCGCTGGCCGCGGCCGGCCTGCCCGGGTAGAGTCACGCGCCGTGCCCGGACCTGCCGTGTTCGCCGAGGCCGCCCTCGGACCGGTGACCCTCCGCAATCGGATCGTGAAGGCGGCCACCTTCGAGGGACGGTCGCCCCGCGGCGAGATCACCGACGACCTCGTCGACTTCCACGTGGCCATGGCCCGGGGCGGCGTGGCCATGACCACCGTCGCCTTCCTGGCCGTCGCCCCGGAGGGCCGCACCGACCGCCACGTCGTGGTCCTCGGCGACGACGCCCTGCCAGGCCTGCGCCGGTTGGCCGACGCCGTGCACGCCGAGGGCGCCGCCATCTCGGCCCAGGTCGGCCACGCCGGCCCCGTGGCCAACAGCCGGTCGAACGGGGTGCCCGCGCTCGCTCCGACGCGCCGGATGAGCGCCTCGGGCGTGCCCGCCCGGGCCGCCACGCCGGCCGACATCGAGCGCGTCATCGAGGCGTACCGGACCGGTGCGGCGGTGGTGGCGGCCGCCGGGTTCGACTGCGTCGAGGTCCACCTGGGCCACAACTACCTGCTCTCCTCCTTCCTGTCCCCGCGGCTCAACCGGCGCACCGACGAGTGGGGCGGCACCCTGGAGGGCCGGGGCCGGTTCCCCCGTGCCGTGCTGGCCGCGGTCCGCGAGGCCGTGGGCCCGGACGTGGCCGTGACGGCCAAGCTCAACATGAGCGACGGCGTCCCCGACGGGCTGTGGCTCGAGGAGAGCCTGGCCTTCGCCCGGATGCTGGAGGCCGACGGTCACCTCGACGCGCTCGAGCTCACCGGCGGGAGCTCCCTCGCCAACCCCATGTACCTCTTCCGGGGTGAGGCGCCGCGCACCGAGTTCGCCGCCACCTTGCCCGCCGCCCTCCGGCTCGGGTTCAAGGTGGTGGGCCGCCGGTTCCTGAAGGAGTACCCCTTCGAGGAGGCCTACTTCCTCCCCTACGCCCGCCAGTTCCTTGCCGCCCTCGAGCTCCCGCTCGTGCTCCTCGGCGGGGTCAACCGGATCGACACGGTCGAGGCCGCCCTCGAGGAGGGCTTCGCCTTCGTGGCCCTGGGTCGCGCCCTGCTCCGCGAGCCGGACCTCGTCGGGCGGTGGGCGGCGGGCCGGCGCGACGAGGGCCTGTGCATCCACTGCAACAAGTGCATGCCCACCATCTACTCGGGCACCCGCTGCGTGCTCGTCGAGGACACCCCCGCCGTCTGAACCGCCGAGCCGCCTGAACCGCCGAGCCGACTGAACCGACGAGCCGGCGGGCCGGCGGGCCGTGGCTCAGTCCTGGTCGGCGGTCCCCGAGTCGGCCGTCTCGTCCGTGGCCCCCGAGACGAGTGGGGTGTCGAGCTCCCACCCCTCGGCGTCCTGTCGGCGCAGGGCGGTCCGCGGGCCGGGCCCCCCGAGGCCGTCGGGGTCGTCCATGAGCCCGTCCAGGGTGGCCTCCTGCTCGGGGTCGTCGAGGTCGGCACCGAGCTCTTCGAGCTCGCGGTCGTCGACCTGACGGTCGGGGTCGAGCTCCGGGTCCTGCTGGAGCTCGTCGAGGAAGTCGGGGTCGAGCCGGGCCGCTTCGGCGATGGCGTCGTCGCCCTGGTCGAAGGTCTCGGTGCCGAGTGGCTCGTCCGGGGACCACTCGTCACCGGTTGCCGTGTCTGCCGTCATGGTGCACCTCCGTCCCGGGACGTCCCCGGTGGTCGCCGCTGACTGGTGTCCCGATGGTAGGGCCGGTTGGGGTCGGCGCAACAGTGGCCGAGGTCCTTACCGCCACCACCTTCGATCATCGGTCACCCGTCGCCGCCCGCTACCTCCGGCTTCGCCCGACGTCGTGACATACGACCCTACCGAGGGTGCTCCCGACGGGGGACAGTGGTGAGGAGATCGGGCGTTGACCGAGACGGTCGGACGTCCCCGAGGCGGAGGCGGTTGGCGATGTCGTTGCGTATACGAAGTGCATTGGGCGCGGCCGTTGCCGCGGCCACCGTGACGGGGCTCATGGTGGCGGCGCCGGTGGCGCGGGCCG